>CAYUGX010000133.1:0-12450 GCA_964444375.1 uncultured Porphyromonadaceae bacterium
GCCGTCTCCTCCCTCCCTGTCTACAGTTTCACTCCAGGTTGATCCAACATTGATGGGCTCCTCAGGTACGTCAAAAAAGATTTGTTCAACACCTTGTTTGTAAATTTCTCCTGTTATGGGCTCACCCAAGGCATTGGTGATCGTTGGGTACTCATCGAATCCCTGTAGGTCGGTTAAACTTCCCTTAGGTGACAGTAAACCCCTTGTTTTCAATCCGATAATGGCTGAGAAATCAGATTCACCTCCGCCCATTGGGCTTTCAACCTTTTGGGTCATTTCAAGGTTTTCAAATTCTACTGTGGTTCCCTCATCTGATTGATCCAGGGCTGTTAGCTTCATTTTGTTGCTCCCCTCTGTGCTCACGTTAATTGTTTGTCCCATTTGCTCAGACTGAATTTCATTTTCAGACTGAACAGAGATCACGATAGATTGATTTGCTGGCATTTTGAAAGTCAAATCAACCGTATCTTTACCTGTTGACTTGTGAAATATCGCGCAACTGCTGGCGAGTAAAAGGCAGCTGATCAAAAGTCCTGTTCCGATGAGATAATTTTTTTTCATGTCTTCGTAGTGTTTTAGTTTTTACCTTGTTTTAAAGATCGAAAAAATCCCGTGTATTGAACAAAGTAATCGATAAAACGCAGTGCGAGGTCGTTATCTTACCGGCAGATCACTCTATTTCAGCTCAAATCTGGCCATTATGGTGTACTCAAGCTTGATCTTTTCAAATTCAATTTCTGGCATCTGATCCATCGTGGCTTCACTAGCAGATCGTTTGACCATAAAATTACCGGTCATTTGCCTGGGGTAGTATCCACTATTCAACTCCTGAATGAAGAGTGCTTTACCCGCTTCCTGATCAATTGCTTCAGCCAGTAGTGAAGCCTTGACTTTGGCTGCTTTGATGGCTTTAATTTTCACCTGGTTTCTGAGCTCATCCATTTTGGAATGATCAACTCGCTGAATACGAATATTCGAAATACCAATGGCTTCAAGGTCTCTGAAGACTTTGCCGGCAGTCGCACCAGAATGAACCAGTAATTGGTACTGTTTAGCGGTGAGAATATCGGTCTTTCTCAGCCAGTATTGCTTGAAATTTGAGCTAAAATCCTTAATGGCCAATTTCTTCTCGATATCAATCCCCAGATTTTTCAGGGCTTTCACCATGTCTTTCTCCAGGGTTTCTACACTTTTTTTGGCTTTATTATCAGATTCTTTGATGTGAATACTGAGATAAATTTCATCAGGAACAACCTCAAGTTCAGCTTTACCATTAACTTCCATATAAGGTAAATCGATGAAATTCTTCCCCTGTTGGGCAAATGCTGCGGATCCGATCAGCAGACAAAAGGCAATAATTTGTGTTTTCATGACGTATCGTTTTATAGTTATTCCCAAAAAGCGTTCCATTTTTTATTCCCAAAATTTAGTCAGTACTTTCGTGCCCATGAATACCAAAGCAGAATCACGATATACCTCAGGTGAAGAATTGGCCAATGCGCTCTCTCACTTAGTCGGTACCCTATTAGCAATCGCAGGATTAGTCTTGTTGGTAGTCAAGGCAGCTCAAACAGGAACCGGTTGGCATATTGTAAGTTCAGCTATTTTCGGTGCATCTATGGTGATCTTATATTTTTCTTCTACCATGACTCATTGGTTGAAACCCGGTAAAGCCAAAGAAGTGTTTTTTACCCTCGACCAGATTGCCATATTCTTACTTATTGCTGGTACCTATACACCTTTTACCTTACTCGCCCTCCATGGTCCCTTAGGCTGGGTAATCTTCGGGTTGGAGTGGGGACTTGCTGCAATTGGAATCACCATTAAGCTTGCGAAACCAGTTCAATACAACAAAGGAGTTAACCTTTTCTACATTCTCCTGTATGCCGCCATGGGATGGATGCTGGTCATCGCGATTGTCCCAACATTCAATAACGTACCTATAATGGGAGTGTTGTGGATTCTCATTGGAGGTCTTTGCTATACAGTAGGAATTTTCTTCTACCGCAAGGCCCGATTTTATCAACACCACCTGGTGTGGCATTTGTTGGTATTGGCTGGCACGATCTCACACTTTTTTGCGATCTATCACTACATTCTACCCATTATCTGGTAGTTAAGTTTTCGGCTGCCAGAAGCAACGTTTCGGCGATTCAATCTTTTCTTCTGTCTTTAGTACTTTCATAGCCTTGTCGACTTCTTTGCGATCGATACCGGCAGATTCAGCTATTTGACCAGCACTCAATGGTTTACCGGCAGCTTTCATGGTTGCGATAATCTTGTCAGTTGTTTCCATAATTTCTATAATTTAAACTGTTATTTTGCTTGCTTCTAACTGTGAAAATACGAACTTATGAAGATTTTGCACTTTTTTCAGCATGTCGATTTTGAAGGCCTGGGATCTATAGCAAATTGGGCTGATCAGGCCGGATATAATATAATTACATCCCAATTGCATAAGGGTGAATCATTACCGAAACGGGATGAAGTCGATGGTCTGATTCTGATGGGTGGTTCCATGAGCGTCTGGGAAGAGAAAAAATATCCCTGGTTGGTAGAAGAAAAGAAATTCATCCAGACCATGATATCAGACAGCAAACCCGTTCTAGGAATTTGCTTTGGTGCACAATTGCTGGCAGAAGTCTTAGGGGCAAAGGTCTTTCCGAATCAACATAGAGAAATAGGCTGGTTCCCGATAGAGATGCATCACAACACCCGTCAACATCAATGGTTTACTGACTTTGAACGCCAATTCGAGGTTTTTCATTGGCATGGCGATACCTTTGATTTACCTACCGGGGTCAATCCGATAGGTTGTTCTGAAGCAACAACTAACCAAGGCTTTTATACGAACAATACCGTTCTTGCTTTGCAATTTCACCTAGAGGTTAGGGTGCTGGATATTAAAAATTGGTTATCTCATACCAATGCCGAAGCATTGACTGGGAAATTTGTTCAAAACCAAGCAGGCCAATTGGCTGATCGAGCTGCCTGGAAGCAAAATAATGCCCTGTTAGATCAACTGTTGACGAAGTTCTTTGCCTGATGATCAATCCAATTGGTCCACTCGGCCATGCCTTCACCTGTTTTGGCTGAGAGCTCGACAAATTGCAAATGATGATTGACTTGTAAGGCATAGTCTTTTGTTTTTTCAACATCAAAATCGAGGTAGGGCAGCAAATCGGTTTTATTAATGATTACCAGGTCAGCTTCAGCAAACATGTTGGGGTATTTAATGGGTTTGTCTTCTCCCTCAGTGACGCTGATGATGACCACTCTTTTATGTTCACCAAGGTAAAAAAGTGAAGGGCAAACGAGATTGCCAACATTTTCAATAAAAAGAATTGATTCATTCTCTGGTTGCAGTTCCAGCATGGCGCTATTGACCATTTGAGCATCCAAATGGCAGCCATTACCCGTGTTAATTTGGATAACCGATGCCCCAGTTGCCTGTATTCGGGTGGCGTCATTCAGCGTCTGCTGGTCACCTTCGATAACGGCAAGTCGATGGGTATCAGATATCTGCTTTATGGTTTTTTCAAGCAAAGTAGTTTTTCCTGATCCTGGCGAACTCATGAGGTTCAAGCACATGATACCTTTTGCCTCAAAAAAGCCACGATTACGTTCGGCCAGTAGGTTGTTCTTTCCAATGATATCTGTTTCGAGCGTGACCTTTCTGCCTTCGTGTTTCAGGTCGTGATTATGTTGATGATCATGCTCATGATCGTGCTCATGATCATGGTCGTGGTGATGATTCCCATGTGAATGTGTTTGATCACCTCCCGGATGGGGTTTGGTAATCTTAATGGAATTTCCGTCGCTACAGCCGCAGGTGTCACACATAGTCTAGTCGATTAATATGGATTTTATTTGTAATTCTTTACCCGATTTTGTTTGGGTTTGATGCTGTCCGCATTGTGGGCAGGGATCATAGAGTTGTTTAGCCCTGAAATTCAAATCACATTCGGTACACACCAATTGTGTTTCAATACGGTTAATCTTCAAAACCATATTTTCGAATGGTGTATTTGTTTTTGATGTGTCAAGGGCAAATTGCAAAGCCGGTATCTCAACGCCCGAACATACTCCGACATCGAGTTCAAGCTCCAGTACAACACTGGCCTGTTCCTTTTCAAGGTAGTCTTGTACGATGTCCATGATATTTAAGGCCAGTGATAATTCGTGCATGGTTTAGGAGATGTTTCCTATTTTTCTTTTATACGCTGCTATTGCCATTTGCCCGATTGCAATGCCCTGATCATTGATCGGGGTTATTTTTGGCAGATGTACTGTCATACCATTTTTACTGAGTGAAGCATACAAATGTTTCAATAAATAGTGATTTTGAAAAGTGCCGCCAGATAAAACAACCTGAGAAGTGTCAAATCGGGTTTTCATCTTCAGGCCAATTTCGGTGATCATTGCCACCAGGGTGTTATGAAATTTAGCCGAAATACTACCAGGTTTTTGCTGACCTTCGACGTCGAGGCAAATCGCCTGAATCATATCGTCAAAAACAACGTGATCATTTTCCAGGGAATAAGGATAGCGGTCATTTACCGATTCGTCTATTGCCGCTTCTAATAACATAGGTGCTTCGGCCTGATAGTGGTTCACAAATGAAATGCCGCAGAGTGCTGCTACTGCATCAAAAAGGCGTCCGGCACTCGATGTTTGTGGGCAATTGATATCGTTTTCAAGCAGCTGCCAAACCCCTTGTATTTGATCTGGTTGAAGCTTGCTGAATAAGGGTAAGCGACGATTCAACCCAGCTGATCCCATGCTTTGGTGCAGGTATGACAAAGCCATTCTCCAGGGCTGCTTTGCTGCCCGGTCCCCACCTGGCAGGCTGACATTTCGAAAATGGAAGCACCTTTCAAAAGTGTCCAGGTCGGCATACATAAACTCAGCGCCCCACAAAGTCTGGTCTGAACCCATTCCCAGGCCATCCAGACTAATGCCAATTACAGGTTCTTGGATTGATTTTTCAAGTAGAACAGAGGCAATGTGCGCATGATGATGCTGAATGGTAATGTATGGAGCATTCATTGATTTGGCCATATCCCGGCCAAATGAGGTTGAGAGGTAGCCAGAATGCGCGTCGACCGCAATCAGATTGGGTATAAAATTGAACAATCGGCTAAATCGCTGGTAACTTTCCTCGTAAAAAGCAAAGTTTTCAAAGCCTTTTAGATCTCCAAGGAATTGGCTCAGAATAACCTGATTGCCTTTTCCAATGGCGAAAGAACTGCTAAGCTCAGCACCGGCGGCGAAAATGCCTTCCGTATCATATTGACTCACTAACGGAGCAGGTGCAAATCCCCTGGAACGACGGATCATCAATGCTTGCTGGTTAGTCACCTTCATAACTGAATCATCAACCCTGTTGTGAATAATTCGGTTATAGCTCAAAACCCCAGTCACCCATGGGAGAAATTGTTCCCTGGCCTGGTCATCATCAATCACGATCGGTTCATCGCTGAAGTTGCCGCTGGTTAGAACCAAGGTGTCAGTTTCAAGCTGTTCGAAAAGCAAGTGATGTACAGGCATATAGGGCAACATAACACCTACCCTGTTCAGGCCATAGCTAACCCCGGGGGCCAATTTTTGTTTACTTCTAAGCAACACGATCGGACGGCTGAACTGCAGTAGAATTGATTCTTCTTCTACATTGATGTGGGCTATTTCTTTTGCCCTTCCTAGCGACCGGACTAGTACCGCAAATGGCTTACGATCACGTCTTTTCAATTGCCGAAGTGCCTGTACTGCCTTTTCATTATGGGCATCACAGGCAAGATGGTATCCGCCGGTTCCTTTGATGGCAAATAGTTGACCCTGATCAAGACCCGAACTGACCATCGAAAGAATGGTATCTAATTCGGTAACCTGGTTTTTCCCAGTATCCAAACAATAGCTAGGCCCGCAATCATTGCAGGCAATGGGTTGGGCATGAAAACGTCGGTCAATGATGTTATTGTATTCTTGTTCGCATGACTGACACATCGGAAAATCAGCCATAGTGGTCTTGGGGCGATCATATGGCAATGCCTGTATAATAGAAAACCGAGGCCCGCAATTGGTGCAGTTAATCAAAGGGTAATTAAGTCGATGGGCTTGTTGCTCCATGTCCTCCAGACAATCCTGACAAATTGCTATATCTGGACTGATTAGTGTTACGGAATTAGATACGCTAGCGCTGGATTTAATCTGAAAATTGTTAAATTTTTCGACAGGTGTCTCCTCATAGCTAATGTCTATTACCGTAGCCGCTGGTGGAGCTTTGAGTCTGATTTCATGTATGAAATTAGTTAATTTTTTCTGCTCCCCTTGCACTTGAATCAGCACACCATCGTTGCTGTTAAGGACCCAGCCTGTTAGCTGATGGTGCTTAGCCAATCGATAAATAAAAGGCCTGAAACCAACCCCTTGAACCAAGCCAGTTACCTGAATACGAAAGCCAGTGTTATGACGGGTTTGGATCAATGCCATGCCGAAGTATCGAGCTAGGTTAATCTATTCATAGGGATGGTAAAACAGAACAATGAGCCCTGGTCTATTGAAGAATCAATCCAAATTTTCCCCTGATGTTTATCAATGAAATCCTGACATAAAATTAGACCCAGGCCGGTTCCCTTTTCATTCTTTGTTCCAGGTTGACTGTCGCGTTGACTCATTCTGAATAGGCGTTGGTGTTGATCAACTGGTATGCCTACTCCGAAATCCCGCACGCATATGGTCGTCTCATCATTTGATTGCCTAGCGTCAATGTGAATTTCCCCACCAGGATAGCTATACTTAATTGCGTTTGACAGGAGATTCCGATTTACGATATTTAACATCTCTATATCCGCATAGATTCTTAGTTCGGTGGAAATATTGCTGATTAGGTTAATATTCTTGAGGTCGGCCTGTGTGTCGATTAGTTCAATGGTGTTTTGAATGGCCCGACTGAGTTGAATTTCTTGAGGATTATATGGAAAACCTACAGTTTGTGATCGGGCCCAATCTAATAGGTTGTTGAGAAGTTCGAGTCCTTGTCCCGAAGATTTATTGAGTTGAGTCAGTTGCTTACGTAAGGTGTCAGGATCATAATGATCCAGGTTTTCTACCATAAGATCCGTGAATTCATGCATAACGCCAATGGGAGTCCTCAAATCATGTGCGATGATTCTGAATAACTTATCCTTGGTTTCATGGGAAGAAATTAGTTCCAAATTCTGTTTTTCAATCAATACTGCATTTTCTTTAGATAGTCTGAGCAATCCCTCTTTCGCTCGGTACAATCGGTAGATAGCAGTTGAAATTAAAACAATGAGTAAAGCAATCAAACCTATTCCAACTATCATTCGGTTCTTACTCTTCAGGTCTTTCGCATATTGTGCGTTTTCCATTTCCAGCTGAGCACTTTTTAATTGCTCCTCCTGTAATAAATGGAAGTTGATTTCTTGTTCCTTTGCTTGGCTAAATAAGCTGTCGCTGTATGATTTATAAAGCTGGTGGTATTCGTAGGCCTTCTCGAAATTGGCAAGGCTGGCATAAATGTCTGAAAGCGTTTTGGAAACTTGTTGAATATCCCACATTGAATTGATTTCCCGGGCCATTTGGTTGGCATCGATTGCAAAATCGAGCGCATCAGTTGGTTGACCTAGCCCAAGCAACGCTTTTGCCATACCTGCTTTGGCAAACTGAATCTCCCACTGGTTTGTGAATTTCTCATCCCCAAGTAAATCTTTGTATATGTCAATAGCTCTGTGGTATTCCTTAGCAACAATCAGCAATTGAGCCTGATGATTTCTGTATTGTGAGATGATATTGATGCTATCGTACTTGATCGCCAATGAAACTGCTGAATCAACATAAAACAAAGAACTGTCATACTGCTTCAATTTATCGAAAGAGATACTGATGTTGAATAAGTTCTTTGCGAATTGCTGGAAGTCATTGTTTTTTTGACACAATTTCAGTGCCTTTTTGTGATTGATTATTGCTGATTCTGCCTGGCCAATCATGGTGAGTGCGATCCCACAACCATTCAGTCCAAAAATGATTTTTTCGATAAGATTGATTTCCTCAGCAGTTTTGAGGCCCAACTCGAAATAGATGTATGACTGATTATAATTGCCTCGGATATAATTCGATTTCGCCAGCCCAAAGTTTGCATCGATTTCCAGCGTGATATACCCCAATTCTTTTGACTGGTCTAGGGCTTGACGATAAAAGAAAATTGCTGAATCTGGTATAGAAAAGGTGAATTTATCACCCTGCTTGATCAAGTCAATTATCTGACAACTGTCAGCTCCTTCCTGCGCGTGGACATTCCCTGGTATGAACAATAAAAGCAGTGCTATGAAGGTTATAGTACGCATAGGTGTGTTCAAATCATAAAAATAATGTTTTTAGCCTCTTACCAAAGTAAAGATAACTGATTCTAGTCAATAACTTAAGATGTATCAGTTTGATTGATAATGCTACATTTGCACCTTGTTAAAATTACAATATGAATAAAGCTATAGCCCTGTTGATTTTGCTTCTGTATGGAATTATTGGACACTCGGGAAGAGCCCAGGAAGGGGATTTAATTGATTTAGTCAATCCTAGAATTGGTACAGTGAGTCATGTGCTCCAACCTACCTATCCCACTGTTCATAGGCCCTATGGAATGCTACGTTTCTGGCCTGTGACTAATCCGGGATTGGTGGATCCCTATTTGGCTACTCACATTTATAGTTTTCCACTCAATCGACCTGAGCACAGGGGAGGGCCTGCAATGACGGTCATGCCCATGATGGGAAAGGCAGATCTAAAAAAAGAGTCATACCGATCAGAATTTGATCGCGACTTTGAGGTGATTACCCCGTATTATTATTCAGTTATCCTGGATGATCTCGATATGCAGGTTGAATTTGCTACAACAGAACGCTGTGCCTTTTTTGTATTTAGCCCGTCGAGATCAGATAAATTAGTTTTACTTTTTGAGACCAAAAAAGATTCACGGTTTCAACTTAAAGGCACGCAAAACCTGGTGGCTTATGAGACCTATCAGGGAGTAAAACAGTATGCCAATATATTCTTTAATCATCCAGTGATAGAATCGGGCTATTTAGATGAAGATGGTAATCCGGTTAAATCCAAGAAGTCCAAAGGAAACGCGTTGCAATACTATGTGGTATTTGACGGGTCCGTACAGGTGATGATGAACTATGCCTTGTCGTGGATCGATGAGAAACAGGCCGGTAGAAATCTGCTTAAAGAGAATGCAGGATGGAATTTCAAGAAAACGGTTGATGCAGGAGCTGCTGTTTGGAACACAGAGTTGGGGAAAATTAAAGTCAAGGGAGGAAGTCTGGATCAGCGAGTAACTTTTTATACGGCCTTGTACCGGAGTATGGAACGCATGGTCAATATCAATGAATATGGCCGCTATTATAGTGCATACGACCGGAAGGTTCATAAGACAAACCATGATTTTTATGTTGATGATTGGAGTTGGGATACCTACCGGAGTCTACATCCGCTTCGTTTACTAATTGCCCCTGAGCGTGAACAGAATATGCTCCGTTCCTATATCCTCATGTATCAACAAAGCGGATGGATGCCAACTTTCCCTCAGGTTCATGGAGACGCTAAGTGCATGATTGGTCACCATCAGGCTGCCATGTTCGCAGATGCCTGGTCTAAAGGCATCAGAAGCTACAGTAAAGGCAATGCATACCGCGGACTCAGAAAAAATGCCTTTGAAGGAACCATGTTACCCTGGAAAGAAGGACCTGCTACTGAGCTTGACCAGTTTTATCGTGAGAACGGTTATTTCCCTGCCATCCATGAAGATGAGGAAGAAACTAATTCAGCCGTGCATCCGTATGAACGACGTCAGTCTGTTGCAGTCACACTTGAACATGCATACAATGACTGGTGCCTGGCACAATTGGCAACAGCCTGGGAACATGAAGAAGATGCTACTATTCTTACACAACGAGCTAATAATTACGTGCATGTATTTAATCCTGAAACGGGATTCATGTCACCGAAAGGAGCAGATGGCCGGTGGATCGAACCTTTTAACCCAAAAACTTCAGGAGGTGATGGCTGTCGTGCTTATTTTGCCGAAGTCAATAGCTGGAATTATACCTGGTCAGTACAGCATGATATTCCCGGATTAATAGAATTGATGGGCGGTGAAGAACCTTTTGTAGACCGCCTCGATCACCTGTTCACTGCATCCCTGTCAGGATATGCCAAATGGGGCACCTATATCCGTCAGCCTGATGCTACTGGTCTGACCGGTCAGTTTGTAATGGGTAATGAACCGGGATTTCATGTTCCGTATTTATATACTTTGGCCGGACAGCCTTGGAAGACTCAAAAAAGAATACGTCAGTTAATGGATACCTGGTTCAGAAATGATGTCATGGGCATTTGTGGAGATGAAGATGGAGGCAGTTTATCGTCGTGGTATGTCTTTTCAGCCATGGGTTTTTACCCGGTAACTCCCGGAAAACCCGAATACGTTATAGGCAGTCCTATTTTTGAAGAGATTGCTATCTCATTAGGCAAGGGTAAATCCTTTGTCATCAAGGCTCCCTTCGTGTCGGATAAAAATAAATATGTACAGTCAGTAACCTTGAACGGCGAAGTTCAAGAAGGGTATGTATTCCAGCATGAGGCAATTAAAAATGGAGGAACACTTGTATTGGAAATGGGAAGTTTAAAATAACTACACCACCGACTCTTCAACCACAATTCGTCCGGTTTTAATGCGGTCAAAAGAAAGCTGAGTCAGGTCTATCTCGATATAGCGGCCATCAACAAGCAATTCGGCCATAGCTCTTCCGATTGCCGGTGCTTGTTGCAGACCATGTCCGCTAAATCCATTCGCCAAAATGAAGTTGTTTAGATCGGGATGGTGTCCCACCATAACGTTATGATCAATGGTGTTAACTGCGTAATGACCGGCCCAACTGTGTTCACGTCGTATAGCTTCAAAAATGGGTACGCGGTGAGCCAGGATGGGCCAGATGTCTTCTTCAAACTGATTCAGATTCAAATTGAAATCCTCGCATTCGGGATCCTGATCAGGGTGGGGCGATTTTCCGCAAATGAATAGTTTGCCTTCTGGTCTGAAATACACTCCGGTTGGATCAATAAGGAGGGGAGCATCCGGTAGGGAATGCGCACACCTGAAAACGTGAACCTGCCTCTTTCTGGATTCAACAGGTAAAAATACACCTGCCTGCCTGGCAATTATTTTTGCTTGAGGCCCCGCTGCATTTATCACCCATTTGGGCTTTATCTGGCCTTTGTCGGATAGGTGGATACGATTTATTGACCTGTTCAACAGATCGAAACCAACAACTTCATTTTTAAGATAACGAACACCCTGCATCATTGCTTTACGCTTAAAGCCTTGTATCAAGGCATGCGGATCGATCCAGCCTTCGCCTGACTCACCAAACGTTCCCCCGGCCAAATCTTCAGTATTCAGCCACGGAAACTGGTTTTTTAGGGCGTCGGAATCTAAATACCGGATATCCACCTTTTCTTGCAATTGTGTATTATAATTGGTTAGCAGACTGGATAATCCTTTTTTAGTTGCCAGAAACAGATAGCCCTGCTCTTTGAAGAAAACATTGACCGGATCATCAATTTGAAGATACTGGTTTATGTTTTTAATGAACTCAGTGGCAAATTTTGACATCTGTATGTTCACCGGGGTTGAAAACTGATGACGAATGCCACCTACTGATAGGGCTGAGGAACTGCAGGTATAAGCCGGATCTTTTTCAATAACAGTGATTTGCCCATCAAACAACGGATGTGCGCTTATGAAATAGGCGATGGATGATCCAATAATTCCACCTCCAACAATCGCAATATCTGTGTTTGTCGTCATCTTTGGCAAAGATATTGTAACTTCATCAGCATAACCGATTGAACTGACAATGAAATACCTGTTGAAGATACATACTTTATTATTGATGATACTGATCTTGAACGCCTGTTCTTCAGATCTCTTTACTGATTATGGCAATCCTTTCAGCCGCGATCGATTCGTTGAACTGGCAATCGAAACCATTGGAACAGCGGGTGGAGAAATTGCCATTGATTCGGTTAGAGTGACTATACCCGAAGGGGCATTCAGTGTGAATCAGGAGTTGACTATTGCCGTAAATAAACGGGATACTACACTAAAAGCCTATAGTACAGGATCCATGTATTCCATCTCTGGTTTGCCAGATCAATTGGCTGAACCCCTGGTCATATCTATACCTTACTCTGGTTCGCTTTCAGGGGATTCTTTAGTTGCCATTGGGCAGTTGGGGTGGAGCACGTCCCTTGATACCACTCGTTGGGCCTTTCATATGGTACCTGCTGAGCTTGCTTCTGGACTGGTCAGTTTTAGCTATCCAGATACCGGAAAGCTTGCAGACTGGTCTGGTGGCGAGATCAAGT
>CAYUGX010000134.1:0-12368 GCA_964444375.1 uncultured Porphyromonadaceae bacterium
GGCCCAGAAGTTGATCACATAGGTGGTGTCGTTTTGCTGGTGCAAGAGGGGAGAGAATTCATCAAAATCCAATTTGGGCACCGATTGGGCGTTTACAGAATCATTGCCCAAATAAAGCAGTGCTAAAGTGAAAATTGAAAATGCCCCTATCCAGTGTAACTTTTTACCACTCATGTAATCTATACAATGCTAAAAGACGTAAGTTGACTGGACTACACAATTTATAGTTAATTAACTGTTAATTAGAGGTCATAGCTAAATTTGTTAGTTGCCAGCTTTTACGTAATTTAAGGGTGATAAAATCCTGAACTATGAAAAAACGATTGTTTCTCGTGATTTTGGGTCTGATCGTTACGGCTACCAGTATGCAGACCTTCGCTCAAACAAATTATGGTGGTGGACTTTTTTATGGCTCTTATTTGCGACGTCCTGGGTTGGATTTGCGGGCTGAAATGTTTGTGACCGATGCACTGATTTTCGCCCCTAAGATTGCCGCCAGTGCACCAGTGTTCGGACATGGTGTTACATTTTTGACTGAGTTTTGCGCCCATGCACACTATATGCTTTTGCAGGAAGATATTATTGGTCTATATCCTCTCGTGGGATTGACTGTTAAGAATTATATTGACATTGACACGAATCCTTTCGATTTCCTTGCCTGCCTCCGGCTCGGACTAGCTTTCGGTGGGGGAATGAAATTGCAGATCTCTGATACTTTTGCGGGATTTGGCGAAATCAGGTATACCACTGGCCAATATCACCAGGGCACATTAACCGTGGGTGTTCTCTATTCACCCGACCCGGATGAAGTAAGAAGAAAGCGGGAAAAGAAGCGCGAAGATGAGGAAGAAGATGCCAAAAAAGATAAAAAGAAAAGGTCCAAACTGAAATAGTCTGGACCTTGGGCTTCAAAACGCTATTCTAAAACTCAATCATGATCCCTATGGTAGGTAAAACCGTACCTGCCGTGCTAGTGATTTCTTCTAAAACATACTTACGACCTTCATCAGTATAAATGAAGTTGCCCATATCATCTTTGCTGCGGATTAGATAGTCTTGTTGTTCGCCTTGAAAATTATAAGCATTTTGAATATCAACATAGAACATCAATGACCACTTCTCGAAGAAGAATTTCTTATCGACACGAACATCAAGTTGGTGAAAGGGTTTGAATCGGTATTGGTTAAGTTGTGAAAAGTCAAAAATGGGTCCCCCTGTGACATCCCAGGCTGAAACCAGTGATGAACTTTGCAAATCATAGGGTGTATAAGGTGTTCCACCTAAGAAGCGCCATTTAGCTCCAGCACTCCAGTTATTCTTAAATTGTTTAAAGGCTGTAACATTGACAATGTGTTTGCTGTCCCAGCTTGTTGCAATGTATTCTCCATCGAGGTCTTTGAACTGACTGTTAACAAAGGTATAGGAGAAAATCAAGTTGAATCCATTTTTTAGTTTGGTTCTATTACTGATTTCAAAGCCATAGGCTCTACCTTCCCCGATGCTCAAAACTTCCTCATCTCCAATAACACCAAAATCAGCACCTTTGGTAGCCAATACCAATGAATCTCTAACAGAAAATGGATATTGAAAGTAATCTTTATAAAAACCTTCCACTGTTGTTACGATGTCTGGATTGTACTGATATTGAAAACCAGCAATATAATGATCCGCTCCAATGTATTTTAAATCATTTTCCTTGTTGATCAACACCCCATCCAGGTTTTTATATCCTAGTGTTGTGTAAGCCGGCAATTGGAAGAACCGGCCCGTATTTGCATTGATGCTCAATTGATCCGTAATACTGTACGAAACTGATAATCTGGGCGACAATTGGTCAATCGGATTCATCATGCTGGATGAGTAGTTATTAGCGTCTGTACGAACACCTGCCGAGACAGTCAATCTGTTTTGTAAAAGAGCCTGGCTCGCTTGTGCAAAAGCTCCCCATTTGAAAATGTTGAAGTCAGTGTTGTAGTTGATTTCTCTCAATGCGCCATTAGCAAAAATCAATTGCTCAGTTTGATTATTGTACTTGGCAAATTCTCCCTGTAGTCCAGCGACCAGTTTAAAAGATCCTTTGCGATAATTATTTTCAAAGCGAATCTTGTTTTCTATTTCCTGTGACCGGTAATCCAGTACCTTATCCTGGGTCTCATCGTTGTCAGGATACTTGTAGGATACATTATTCAACATATTTCGGCTGACCGCTAGAGTTTGATAGGCATTGTCCATAAAATGCTTGTATACGCCACCAATCGCGTATGACCATTGTTCATTCGTGACCACATTGGCCAAAATGTATTCTTGCTCGGGTGTTGGATCCGACAATCCTGTGTTGAGTTTAAATTGATCTAATGATCCAATAGAGACCAAGGTGATTTCGTTTTTCTGGTTGAGTTTCGATCGAACCTTAAGCTGATAATCATTGAATGTGGGTAAGAATGGAAGGCCAATGAGGTTAAACAGAAACTTCAGGTAGCTTTGCCTCGCAGAAAATATATACGAAGTCTTTTCACCGATCGGGCCGTCAACCGTTAAACTCAATTCTGATGCACCGAGCGTACCTCGTAAACGTGTTTTTTCTTTATTCCCATCCTTTTGGGTGAACTCAAACACCCCGCTGAGTGCGTTTCCCCGGTTAGCTGGAAAGGCTCCAGAATAATAGTTAACACCAGAGATGAAATCTGCATTAATTATGCCTACCGGACCTCCTGAGGCACCTTGAGTAGCAAAATGATTGATGTTCGGAATTTCAATACCATCTAAATAGAAACGACTTTCACTGGGTCCACCACCACGGATAATGATATCGCTTCTGAACGAGGCGCCCGAACCGACTCCTGGAAATGATCGTATTACCTTAGCCAGGTCTCGATTGCTACCTGGATTGGTTTCAATTTCACTTACCCCTATTCGTGTTAACGAAACGGGACTTTCTTCACTCTTTCTGTAAAGCGAAGCTTTAATGACAACTTGTTCTATTTCAGTGTCTTTCTGAGACAGTCTGATTTCGACATTGGCCGTGTTCGCATTCGTAACGAGGATCTCTTCAGAGAAACCCATTTCATAGCCAACAAAAGAGGCCTGCAAAATCACAAAACCTGGCTTTATGGCCGTGAAAGTAAAGTTACCATCCAGATCACTGGTTGTGCCAATATCTGAATCCTTAATGATTACATTAACAAAGGGAAGAGGCTCATTGGATACCGCATCAATCACTTTGCCAGAAATTTTTCCTGATTGAGCCACCGAAATAACTGGGAGCAAAATGAGGAATAGTAGCGTTATGAATTTATTTTGAGTCATGATCGTCTGTCCTTTATTGAATGCTTACCTGAATTTGACCTAAAATCTCTTTCGCACTACTCAGGGTGCTGATATCTGTAAATAGCTTACCATTTTTCCCTGCCGGATGTCCATGTCCTATCGGATTTAAATAATACTCTTGTGTTGAATCATCCAGATTTATCGTCACTGCGTAGAGCATGGAGGGTTGACAGGAACTTCGGTAATTGACATCATCCAGACGCTGGTTGTGCCAGTATGAATTCCAGTCCCAGGGCTGATTTACCTCAAGCAAAATCCTGAACATTCTGGGCAAAGTAGTATCAGTTTTGAACTTTACAACAGCTGGTCCCACCGGTGTAGCGCCAGTTACCGCATCTGGTGCTGGCTTATCTGGTGTAGGCAATGCGGCCTGTCCGGGTACAGCTGAACGTTTGTGTATCCAGTATGGCAGTGCTGCTGGTCGATACTGTGGTCCGGGCTTTGTATCCCATTTTTCATCTCCAATGGAACCATGACCGAAAATGCCAGTGCCAATACTTTGGGTGACAAATACCGTTTCAATGAATTCTCCATCCAGGGTTTCATTCCAGATTGAGAAAGTGGGGTGATTATGACTCTGACCGGTTTCTAATTTTATCTCTATTGATTCACCTGATTTGTCTTGATTGATTTCGAAAATCTCAGATTGACCTGTATTGTCCAAGACTTTCTTTGTTCCGCATGAGAATAGTCCGAGTAGACTACCGAGCAAAACTATATGCACTATGGAAACTAATTTCATAATAAAAGTTTATTGCGTTTTCATGGTAAACACAGATTAGCAAAAAAGGTTTACACTAGGGCAAAAAAAAAGAGTGCCGAAGCACTCTTTCCTTGTTTCCTGGTGAGATTATTCCCAATCCATATTGGCTAGCTCAAAAATATCAAGATAGCCAAGTTTGATGATATTCAGCATTTTAGGCCATAGAACAAGCTCGACATGATCGTCAGGTTGGTGATACTCTTCAGGGAAACCTGCCATAAAATAAAAGATGGGTATTCCCTTACGGGCAAAGGGTGCATGGTCACTTCCACCACCTGGTCTTTCGCTGCCTCTGAAGGCAATTTCCATTCCCAGATCATACTCTTCGTTGTGCTTTTCAGTTAATTCCTTAAAAAGTGGGAAGGAACTCGTGTAGTTCATTGAGATCTTTTTATCCTGATCTTCACCTCGACTATTTCGTGAAATCATGTCATAGTTCAGGTTGCAAAGAATATTCCATTCGTAAGAGTTGTTGGTGAAATAGCTTGATCCGATCAAACCTTTTTCCTCACCAGTCCAGGCGCAAAAAACTATCGTTTTTTCTGGTTGCACCCCAGATGCAACCATGGCTTTGGCTATCGTCATAACGCCAACAGTACCTGAAGCATTATCATCAGCACCATTATATATATATCCACTTCTTTCGCCAAGATGATCATAATGGCCCCCTATAACCAATGCGTTGGTCGTGTCTTTGCCTTTCAATACTCCAACCACATTTCTGACCTTGACCATTCTGGAATTCACGGTTGTTTTGAATCGAACATATTTACCCGTTAACTCTTTTGACGCAGGTTTTCCAGTTGCTGCGATTTGCTTTTCAATTGCATCGAAATCAATACCTGTTCCCCTGATTAGCTCATTAACAACTCGTTGAGTGACCTGAAAGTTGATGACACTCTGATTTAGTTCATCGCCCATCACGCGTAAAGACTTTCTGACGCCTGATCTTGGTATTCCTTCTGTTCTATCTGGTACATTAGTAGTCCAGCTCATCGTTGGGTTACGATCCGGATTAACCTCAATAATGCCTACGACCCCCAATTCATTTGCCCAGGCATTACGGCCGCCACCACGCATCATTCTGGCGTAATAGGCCCTCATGTCATTTTGATTTTGAGGTCTCTCTTCAGGTTTGAACTTTTCGTAGGTTTTGCTTGAAGGATCTGCTTGCCCGGGAAAACCCTGCAGTTTGATAACAATCTTACCTTCCAGGTCCAATCCTTTAAAGTCATTATAACCTTTGACATCATCTTTAAGCCCATAGCCAACAAATACAACCGGTACTTCAGCTTCCATTCCTGTTTGTCCGGGATTAATTGAAAAATCGGTGTGGTAATTAAAATCGATTGATGTACGGCTATTTCCTTTTTCAGATACGACACTCATTTCCTGGGTTTCCCCTGCCCAGCTTTCAATCAGTGCGAAGTTTTGGAAGTAGGTTCTTCCTGGAGGGGCAGGGGGAGGACCACCTCGGCGAAATGATCTGCCAAACCTTCTCTGCTCCTGATCTCCACCTGGTTCAAGACCAAAAACTTTAAACATGCTGGCAATGTAATCTGCAGCGATGTAGGCCCCTTCGGTACCTGTTTCACGGCCCATTGTCCAGTCAGACGAAAGAAATTCCAGTTGTCCTTGTATTGTTTCAGTGGTGATCGCGTTCAGACCAAGGTCTTTAGCGTTTTCCTGTGAGAAGCCTGTTGTGCTACCCAGTAATAGGCAAAGTATGGCCAGGATAAAATGTCTTGTTTTCATCTTGATTGAATTATGTTTACCAATTGTGTTTTGCTAGTTCATAAATGTTAAGGAATCCAACACGGATAATGTCTCGCATGTAGGTCCATTCAGCTTTGTCTGAATGATCGGTATGTGCATGATAATCGGGTGTGAACTTTCCATGCAACAAGAAGATCGGGATACCTTTTCTCGAGAAACTACTAAAATCGCTTCCTCCAACTGGCATCTCAGATCCTTTATAGGCCATATCCAAATTGACTTTATAGCCCTCAATATGCTTTACGGTCAGCTCTTTCAATATCGGTACTGTTGAAGTGTATTGAAAGTCACATTTGTTTTTATTGGGATCATCAAGAGCTACCCGCGAAATCATATCATAGTTTAAATAGCATTTAATATCTGGTATCAAGGGATGATCAGCGTAATAGGCAGATCCTATGAGGCCTTTCTCTTCTCCGGTCCAGGCGCAGAATACCAGCGTTTGGTCGGGTTGCTCACCGGTCTCCATCATGGCTTTTGCGATGGTCATTACCCCTACGGTACCGGATGCATTATCATCTGATCCATTGTAAATAAAATTGCGGGTCATACCCATGTGGTCGTAATGTGCACCAATGACAAGGCAAGATTCTGGGTTTTTACCTTCAATAATGCCCACTACATTTCGTACTTGAATGAGTCGCGTTTCAACGCTTGTTTCAATTCGCAGTTTTTTGCTGTCCAGAGTTCTGGATTCCGGTTTCATTTTCTTTTCAGCCTGGGTCTCAAAGGCTTCAATATCGAGATCAATATGCTGTAGCAGTCGATCCAAGGACTTTTTTGATAGTGTAATCTGGGTAATTCCCTGGCCATCTTGATCAGTACGGGTTAAACGTTTTCTAACCCCTGATCTGAAGGGTTCATTTCCTTCATAACCTGTTCTGGAATCGCTGTACCGGAAAGGTATATTAGCGGGAGTTCCTCGCAATCCATATCCACCAGTAAGATTAATCACTGCTGCAGCGCCTTCAGCAAGGGCAGTCGTATTTTTATTTCGCTCAACCATGTAGCGGGCATAGGGACCATCTCCTGCATACTTTTTGGCCGCCTTTGAGTCGGGATTTCTATGACCAGGATATCCGGCTAAACGAATGATGATTTTACCTTTTACATCGATTCCCTCAAAGTCGTTATAGCCGTCGCCTTTAAATCCATATCCAACAAAAACCAGTGGACTCTCAACTGAAATAGCCTGTACACCAGGACTCACGGTAAAATCTATTCCGTAATTCAAGTGGATGGCATTGAATCCACCGTCAAAAGTCTCAATAATGGCGCATTTCTGTTCATCACCGGGTGAGGATTCAAGCAGGTTGAAGTTTTGAAAATATCCCCTTGACGGTCGACTGGGTCGAGCTGACCTTGACCGGGAATTCTGCCTTCTACTTGCCACGTAATCACCGCCTGGTTTGAGTCCGAAAGCTTTGAACATGCTCGCGATGTAGTCAGCAGCCAAATAGGCCCCTTTTTCACCGGTGTTTCGTCCTTCGGTCCAATCTGAGGCCAAAAACTCTAGTTGGCCTTGTATGACAGGAACAGTAATGTTGTTGAAAGCCGCGTCTTTAGCAGCCTGCTGACCAAACCCTGATACAAAGAACAGAGCCAGAATAATAACAGAAATTGATTTACGCATTGTAGAATATCATTTAGGTGCAATACCAGCAAATTTAGGTCATGCAGGACTAAATCAAAGAATGCCAACGTTAAAATAAGTTAAAACCGGAAGAAGCTGAAACGAACCTTTCCATAGCGCCTTACCTCCTGAAAGGCTTTATGAGACTGAAAATCATTATTTGGCCCATGTTCGAGAATTAAGAAGCCACCTTTTTTAACCATGTTTGCTCCCAGAATTTTATCCGGTAGGGTATCAATAGCTTTGAGATCAAAAGGTGGGTCAGCAAATACGATTGAATAGTCAGCAAAGGTGCTTTCGAGAAATTCGAACACGTTAGATTTGAAAACGGTTATGGCATCAAATCCCATTGCCTCAGCGTTATCCTGTATACTCTTGGCGTGAAACCTGTCATTATCAACAGCTGTCACTGCCGGACAACCCAGTGAGGCAAATTCAAAGGAGATACTTCCCGTTCCAGCAAATAAATCCAGTACATGGCATTCCTCAAAATCAATCCTATTGATCAGGATGTTAAACAGGGCTTCTCGTGCCTGGTCGGTGGTTGGCCGGGCTCTGAACGACTTGGGAATGTGTATCCTTCTGCCACTATGGCTGCCGTGAATTATACGCATCTGAACAGGTTTATCAAATTGGTATAATGGTGCTGATTCAATTCGTTAAATGTATAACTATAGGCAAAGCTGCGGTTAAATTCTTCAAGATCAACCTGCCGGATGTATTTTCTCAGTTGGTTTAGAATATCTGCTTGTGGTTCAATGAAGCCTGAGAGTCTCAAGCTGGTTGTTTGCGTTGAAAGATTAAACTGATCAAATAAATACAAAATATAAAATATCAAGTCCTGGTCAGTTTTGTATGGAAAGGCGTTGTAGAGGCTTAATTGGCCATCCTGGATAACAACCACATCAATAAAATGAGCATTGATTTGCACATAAACACGATTGATCTCTGATTTACCTTTAGCAGTGATCAGGGCGTTTTCAATGAAAGGGTAGGCCTGGTGGTAAAAGGCCGGTGCGTCTAAATGATGCTCAACAAGATCATGAAGATTCTGGGGTATACAATAAACCAATTGGGCTTCAACTGCCGGAATCAGTTTATGCATAATCACCTCTTTTTCAGCTGATTTTTCGAATAATGACAAAAACTCTTCCTGTCTCTCATGACTAAAGAGGGCTGATGGAACCAGCGTGGCTTTTGGATTCAGAAAGTTGAAGTATAACCTTTTGTAGTCTTGTTTTAAGTTACCCTCGGTATTAAAGAGAAGATCAATTTTGTCAAATAAGGCCTCACCCTGGAGAATTTCTCCAAACAAAATGTTTTTAAATGCGATGAATTTAACTCGAACAGTATCAAGGATGGCATAGGTCAGACCCAACGCACTGGCTTGAATACACAGGTGATAGCTCGAGGTCACGTACATATCAAAGGTCTCATCGATAATAGAAATGTTTCGCATAGTCTAGTGCATCAGGCTGAATGTCGAAAATGGACAAAAAAAATAGCTTCTCCAAAACATTGAAGAAGCTATATGACGAGAAATATGTCTTTTTATTCCCAGTTACCAGCGTTGTTGTTAGCTTCGTCAACACTTCCAACCCTTAATCCTGGAAAATCAGTGAGGTCATTAAGGTTAATGATTAGTTGTCTATTCATGCCATTCAGAATGTCAAAATTCAAAGCTGAAGCTTCAAAAACCTGAACCTGAACTTGTGAAGCTGTCATTATCGAATCACTCTTCATGTCGAAAATAAGACCGTCTGTGAACGGAACGTATCGAAGTGAATCTACAGGATAGTCATCATCGAAGATCGAATCTCTGACTTTCACATAGAAGGTGTCACGAACAACCAAACCCATGGCAACCGCCAGTGAGTCGTCCAAACTTCCTTCGGCATACTCAACTGGAAAAGAATCTTCATTTACAAATTGAATTAAAGTATCAAAACTCCCGGTATATTTGCCATAAACTGATTTGAAGGCAACCTGAGCTGTTCGAATATCTTTAAGTCGCTGTACAACTTTTCCGTAGCGTGCTGTTTTCTCATTATCAAAATCGATCGGCTTCATGACGCCTGTGTAAATAAAATACACCAGTCCGGCAATCACAAAAAGCAAGACTATTTGAACAATTAATTTAACCGCTTTCATCTGGTTTGAATTGATTAAGTTTGTGCAAATTTATAAATGTTTTTCAAATAAGTATTCCACCCATTCAGGTTTTTTGTAAATGCGTAAATCGCAATTGGAATCGGCATTAATTGCTAACCTTGGTCATGAACCCACTCCAGGCCAGCTGCGGGCTTCAGAATTGCTGGCCGATTTTGTAACAACAGATTTCCAGGATGAAGTATTTATTCTTCGCGGTTATGCCGGTACAGGAAAAACGACCTTGGTTGCTTCATTAGTAGCAAGTTTGTCCCAATTTAGAAAAAAGACTGTGCTATTAGCTCCTACAGGACGGGCAGCGAAGGTTTTGGCTGGTTTTTCTGGCAAGAGTGCATTGACCATCCATAAAAAGATCTATCGTCAGAAAAAAGTGGTGGAAGGATTTGCCGAATTCAGTCTTGATCGTAATTTACACAAGAACACTTTATTTATTGTTGACGAGGCTTCCATGATTGCTAATCAGTCACTTGACCTGTCGATTTTTGGGAGTGGTCGCTTATTGGATGATTTGGTCAGCTACGTGTACTCATCTATGGGATGTAAATTATTGCTTATCGGCGATACAGCTCAGCTACCACCGGTTGGTCTTGAATTGAGTGAGGCACTTGATCCGGTAATGGTTGAAGGATATGGATTTGAGGTTAAAACGGATGAACTGACAGACGTGGTGCGGCAAAAGATCAGATCCGGAATATTAGAGAATGCAACAGATTTGCGGGCAAAAATAGATACAGGACATGTTCCGGATTATCCTGGATTGATTTGTCAAGAATTTCAAGATTTCAGCCGATTGCCTGGCGCTGAATTATTGGATCAATTGCAATCATCATATGATCAGGTAGGTCTTGATGAAACGATGGTGGTATGTCGCTCAAACAAACAAGCCAATCGCTATAATCAGGGTATACGAAACCGTATTCTTTGGCGCGAAGAAGAGCTGACAACGGGTGAACAATTGATGGTTGTGAAGAACAATTATTACTGGCTACGAGACGTCGAGGAGGTTGATTTCATTGCAAATGGTGATACGGTTGAGATCAATCGGATAATTGCCTACAAAAACCTGTATGATCTTCGATTTGCTCAGGTGGAATTACAATTGAAAGAATACGACTCCATGGATTTTACAGCCTGGATCCTGCTAGACACACTTACTGTAGAAGCTCCAGCTATTAACCGAGAAAGTATGCGTGAATTCTTCTTCAAAGTGATGGAAGACTACCAGCATGTAAAGGGTAAGAAGCACCGCATGGAAGCAGTTCGTGAGGATCCTTTTTTCAATGCACTACAAGTAAAATACGCGTACGCGGTAACCTGCCACAAGGCGCAAGGTGGACAATGGAAACATATTTACATTGATCAGGGTTACCTGCCGGATGACAGGATTAATTTGGATTATTATCGCTGGTTATATACTGCGATTACCCGAACTACAGACCAGGCTTTTCTGGTCAATTTTAAAGATGAATTCTTCGCTGATGCTTAGGTTCAGCAAAAATCAATCACCAATTATTTTCACTAAAACCCGTTTTTTTCGCCTGCCATCGAATTCACCATAAAATATCTGCTCCCATGGACCAAAATCAAGTTGTCCCTGGGTGATAGCGACAACTACTTCCCTCCCCATAATACTTCTTTTCAGGTGAGCATCGGCATTGTCTTCATACCCATTGTGTTGGTACTGTGAATGTGGTTTCTCAGGTGCCAACTTCTCAAGCCAGACTTCAAAATCATGATGAAGACCGCTTTCATCATCATTGATGAAAACACTGGCCGTGATGTGCATCGCGTTAACCAGAACGAGTCCCTCTGTGATACCACTTTCCTGCAGGCAATCGTTGATTGTTGGGGTAATGTTCAAATATCCTCTGCGACCTGGGGTGTTAAACCAAAGTTCTTTTCGATACGATTTCATATTTATTCAGCTCCAATTTCAGTAATAAGTTGTTGAATTCTGTCAGAAAGCAGTTGATGGGCCTGCTCTAGTTCTTCAGGGGAATGCACTTTTTGACGTGTTGAGAAATAAAATTTGATCTTCGGTTCCGTTCCTGAGGGCCTGATCGATACGATTGAGCCATCTTGGGTCACAAACTGCAATACATTTGATTTTGGTAAGGTGATGTCATACCTGAGGTCTGATAGCATGTCAATTGATTGCCTCTTTTCAAAATCAAGCATCATGGTCACATCAGATCCAGCTAGGCTTTGAGGGGGTTGGTTCCTAAGTCGTTCCATCATTGAGGCAATTTCCTCTGCTCCCGACTTGCCTTTCCGCACGATGGATATCAAATGCTCTTTAAATAGGCCGTAATCTACATACATTTTATCAAGTAGATCCAGTAGGCTCATGCCCTGTCCTTTTGCCCATGCAGTCAGTTCAGCTATGAGGGCACATGACATGACCGCATCTTTATCGCGGACAAATTCACCAGCCAGGTAGCCGTATGATTCTTCACCACCAACCAGGAACTCTTCTTTCCCTTGCTTTGTTTCTATCAAATCAGCAATGTACTTGAAGCCGGTTAGCACCTCATAAGTCTTAATTCCATGGGCATGGGCAATTTCAGAAAACAGTGGGGTGGTAACGATGGTTTTTGCCACATACTGGTTATCCTGCAAGGTGGCATTTTCTTTCATTTGGCTGAGTACATAATAGACCAGTAGTGATCCGGTTTGATTGCCGTTTAATAAGAGATACTC
>CAYUGX010000135.1:0-12338 GCA_964444375.1 uncultured Porphyromonadaceae bacterium
CCTCTTCTGCATCAGCTTCCTCAAAAGAGGCATTGGGATCGAGCATCATTTTGACCTCCCGAGTAATCTGATCCATATTATACAGTTTACCCAGGGGCTCCAGTCTGCTAAGAAATACATTTGGAACTGACATGAAAACATGAAAGTGTTTCGAATATGGCAGGTAGTTAGCGAAGAAAAAGATAAGCAGAATGTGTGCCCACCAATTTACTTCATGCCAAGTCCATGCATCTTCAACAGACAGCTGGTCAAACAAAGAACTAAACCAGGAGCTTATTGGGTACCAGCCAGCTAATTCATGTCCAGTCAAATGCACATGCTGTACATAGAAAGTATTCATTCCCAGTAGGGTCAGCATGAGGAGGAATATGAGTGTAAGCGCAAAGTTCGCATCGTTATGCGATTTATGCTTCATTTCAGTGCCAGCAAAACGCTTGATATTCATGAAAATCCGCCTAAAAATAAAGGCAGCAATAAAAATCAGGATCAGGAGAGCAAAAATATCTCCAAAACCCATGATGAATTGGTATACTGGTCCAAGAAAACTTAGCACTCGCTCAGTACCGGCTAAACCATCGATCACCATTTCAATGCTTCCAATAAGGATCACACAAAATCCCCAGAAAACTAGGGCATGCATAAAACCAATTACAGGTTTACGCATGATTTTGGTTTGTCCAATTGCCACCTTCAGGGTGAGGGTGATTCGTTCACCGATGTGCTTGACAGGAAACCCCTTATTTGTCAGCTTGAAACGCTGAATGAGTTTAATAAGGGTATATGAGAAAACCGCCAGGGTAACCAAGAGTGCACTGGCAAAAAGTATTTGCTTGAGCATACTACAATAGTTTTAGTTTACTGGGCCTTGTTGAGGCCACGTAAAGAGTATTATGCTTTTGCAGCTTTCACTGCCTCCACCAATTCAGGTACAACCTTCAATGCATCACCGATGATACCATAATCAGCTGCTTCAAAAATAGGTGCATCCGGATCAGTATTTACCGCCACAATGCATTTCGATGAGCTAACACCTGCCAGGTGTTGAATGGCCCCTGAAATCCCAAAGGCAAAATACAAATTCGGAGCAATTATTTTACCTGTTTGGCCGGTGTGTTCTGCATGTGGGCGCCAGCCTTCATCAGAGACAGGTCTTGAGCAGGCAGTCGCTGCACCTAAAATTTCAGCTAACTCCTCGATTGAAGACCAATTCTCACCACTTTTCATTCCTCGTCCACCTGAAATCACTATTTCAGCATCAGTCAATAGTATTTTTCCTGATTGTTTGTTGGTTGACTTCACAGCTGTTTTTGAGTCAAGCTCAGTATGAGGGTCAAAAGCTTCAATGCTTGCTTCTTTGTTATTTTCAATGACTTCAAACGAATTTTGAGCCAGTGTAAGTAATTGCTTTTCGGATTGTATGACCAATTTGGTATTCGCTTTTCCTGAGAACACTTTTTTCTGAACAACAAAGGGCTCAGTTGATTCAGGAAGCATATTAACTGCTGTCGCCAGCCCTGCTTTCATACGCATTGATAACCTTGGAGCCAACGCTTTTCCAGTGTTGCTATGTCCCAGAATAACAACCTGAGCCTCCTCTTTATCAGCGGCTGCGGTAATGACCTGAGTAAACAACTGATTATCTAAAACAGTAAATTGATCACCCTGAACATTTAGAATTTTATCAGCACCATACTGTGCCAAATTCTTAAGCTCTGAATCAGCAACGGTGCCGATTGATAATGCAACAACGTTTGTACCGAGAATTTCACCTAGCTTTGAAGCATAGGAAACCAATTCGAAACTGGATTTCTTAAATCCACCATCCCAGTTTTCTGTATATACGAGTACGGACATATCAGTTTCTTTCCTTTACAATTTATAATACTTTTGCTTCATTCTGCAACAGATCAACCAATTCACTCACTTGCTCAGGGTCAAGCATTTTACAGGCAGGTTTTGCTTGAGGCAATTCAAAGCTCTGCATTTGAGTCAGATCATCGCTTGAAATGGGCTCTACTACTTTTAATGGCTTTTTTCGAGCCATCATAATTCCACGCATAGCAGGTATGCGAGCTTCCTTGGCAATTCCTTTCTGTACAACAGCGACGAAAGGAGCAGGAATCACAATCTCTTCATTCCCACCATCAATATCTCTCGATAAAACCAATTCATCTCCGCTAAACTGCATTCCTGAGACTGCAGATGCTGAAGGCAAATCAAGAAGCTCTGCAAGCATTCCACCAACAGCTGCACCATTATAATCACTGCTCTCAATTCCACATAGAATGATATCGAATGGTTCTGATTTTATCATTTCAGCCAATTGAACAGCTACAAATGCAGCATCTTTAGGGTCAGCATTGACTCGAATGGCATCATCCGCTCCAATAGCCAGGGCCTTCCGCATTGTTGGTTCAGCTCCTGATAATCCAACGGTGGCCACCGTTACTTTACTTATCGGATTTCCGGCATCTTCTTTAAGTTCCAACGCCCTTGTTAATGCCAGTTCATCCCATGGATTAATCACCCATTGAACACCATTTGTGTCGAACTGGGTATTGTTCTCAGTGAACCTGACTTTGGTCGTCGTATCAGGTACATTACCCAAACAAACCAATAACTTCATAGTGCTATTATTTTGATAACTAAATATATTCCTTTGAAAAGCGTGACAAATATAAAAAAATAATGGTAGTCATGGCAGCGAGCAAATTTAGTATAGAACCATTCTAAGCCCGTTGCAAAACGAGCCGTCTAAAGCCCTCAATTACAATCCAGATGACTATGATCAAAACGATGATATTGACTATGCTTAAAAGAATGTTTTGTTCTTGAATAAACTGAATTTGATTGAGAACCGTGGCCCAAATCGTTACAATGGTCATGAAAATAGCGGGTAAACCACTTACCAACCATTTAAGACCACCCTTAGTCTTTAAATATATACTGATAATTATTAATGCCAGAGCTGCAAGTGTTTGGTTCACTGCCCCAAACAGTGGCCATAGCTCCAGCGCTCCCTTCCCGTCAGCTCCAGTTGCAAAAGCGAGGAATGCAGCACTCAAAATGGCAATCGAAGTGGTAAAATACATATTCTGGAAAATGGGTTTACGGGTTCCTGTAAATATTTCACCAATTACATAGCGTTGAATCCGTGTCGCTGTGTCCAATGTTGTTCCGGCAAAACTGGCTACAAATACCCCCATGACAACCACAGCCACCTCAATTGGAACACCGATGACACCTATCATATTAGCAGAACCTTCTACAAAAGCGCCAACCTTTTTACCCAAGCCACCAGCTTCGGCCCATGAAGAATAGTGTTCAGACCAGGCTTCCACTCCGAAAAGCCGTAATCCTTCACCTGAATCATGACCAAGACCGATACCAGCACCCACAGCAATCAATACAAGAATAGCCAGGGCACCTTCAGTTAGCATACTGCCATAACCAACAAAAAGACTGTCTTTTTCAGATCGAATCTGCTTAGCAGTTGTTCCGGACGAGACCAATGAATGAAAACCGGATATCGCACCACAGGCAATGGTTATAAATAAGAATGGGATCAGTGGTGGTGCTCCTTTTGGATTAGCGTTTACGGCAGGAGCAACCATCTCTAAATCCCCGAGGATACCTGATACGAGAATACCTAACACAATTATTGTCATTGCAATAACCAATTGGTATGCATTGATATAATCGCGGGGCTGTAATAACGTTGTGACAGGTAAAACCGAAGCAATAAACGCGTAAATAAGCAATA
The DNA here is from genome assembly GCA_964444375.1 of uncultured Porphyromonadaceae bacterium. Lineage (GTDB taxonomy): Bacteria > Bacteroidota > Bacteroidia > Bacteroidales > UBA12481 > JABHCC01. The sequence goes on from CAYUGX010000135.1 coordinate 3,764, forward strand.
AGATGGTCCAAATACCTGTTGAAGGTATTCCAAACAAATCAGGCATGTTAAATGGTACGTACCGTCCCAATACAACAGTCAAATACATCACCACGACGGCAATAATCGTGCTCAGCGTAAGGTTAATTTTCCCTCTTTGGATAAATCGCCCTAGAATGATTGCTATGGGTATTTGAAACCATACCGGAATGACTGAACTTGGAAAGAGCTTGAATATGCTTGCGATAACCAAACCAAATACTGAAATGACAATCCATAATTCTAAGAACACGACCAGGAAAAATAAAAACCGTGTTCTCGAATTGACATACTTAGCGGTATAATCCGAAATTGATTTACCCTGGTTTCGCAATGATATGACAAGAGAACCAAAATCATGAACTGCCCCCATGACCATACTTCCCAGAAAAACCCATAGAATTGCAGGTACCCAGCCCCATATGATTGCAATAGCCGGTCCAACAATCGGTCCAGTTCCCGCAATGGAGGTAAAATGGTGACCAAAAATTACCTGCTTTTTGGTGGGTACATAATCCCGATTATCTTGAAACTCCACAGCCGGGGTTACATGCTCATCGCTTATGCGAAAAATCTTGCGGGCCAAAAATTTACCATACAAATGGTACATACCCAAATAACCCAGAAATAACAAAACCAATAAACCGGTAACCAGCATAGTGTTCCTTTTAAGATGAGGCTACAAAATACATATTGCCCCCGGTAAAAAAAAGAGGCTGTCAAATTTTGACAGCCTCTCTAATTCATTTATGCTTCGGCAGTTGGACCGCCAAAATTCATTGGTATTACCGGACCTCCAGGTTTATCAGTATGCCTGATAGGACCATGCATAGATTCATATTTCTTTACATTATCCTGCAAGGCCAGCAGCAAGCGTTTTGCATGCTCGGGGGTGAGTACAACTCGGCTTTTGACTTTTGCCTTGGGCACCCCTGGCATAATTCTTACAAAATCGAGCACAAATTCCGAGCTCGAATGTGTGATTATAGCCAAATTTGAATATACCCCTTGGGCGACGTCTTCTGGCAATTCAATATTAAGCTGATTGCCTTTTTTCTGATTCTCTGCCATACGAACTATACGCTTTATTATTCTGTGTCTTTAGCTTGCATAAGAGCTTGATATTCCTCCATTGATCCTACGATAATTCGGTCAAATACCCGATTTCCAGTACCTGCAGGAATTTGATGACCCACAATTACATTTTCTTTCAGACCATCCAAATCATCAACTTTACCCAAAATAGCTGCTTCATTCAACACTTTGGTTGTCTCCTGGAAGGAGGCAGCTGATAACCAACTATTGGTTTGGAGGGCAGCTTTGGTAATTCCCTGCAAAATCTGATTTGAAGTTGCGGGTAATGCATCTCTCGCTTCAACTGGTTTCAGGTCTTTGCGCTTCAGCATCGAGTTCTCATCTCTAAGCTTACGCATTGTAACCATCTGGCCAGCTCGAAGTGTCTGTGAATCACCGCCTTCAATGATGACTTTCTTTCCGTAAATAGAATCATTCTCTTCCATTACATCCTGTTTGTCAACTACTTGTTTCTCCAAGAATTTGGTGTCACCCGGATCTTCGATAACCACTTTACGCATCATCTGGCGTACGATTACCTCAAAATGCTTGTCGTTAATTTTAACACCCTGCATCCGGTAAACTTCTTGCACCTCGTTTACAATATACTCTTGTACAGCGGTTGGGCCTTTTATAGCCAGAATATCAGCTGGTGTAATAGCACCATCCGATAGGGGAGTCCCAGCCCTTACATAATCATTTGGCTGCACCAGGATCTGTTTTGACAGCGATACTAGGTATTTTTTAACTTCACCCGTTTTGGAGGTAATAACAATCTCGCGATTTCCTCGCTTTATTTTACCATATGATATTGTTCCATCAATCTCAGCTACAACAGCTGGATTAGATGGGTTACGCGCTTCAAAGAGTTCGGTTACCCTTGGCAGACCACCGGTGATATCACCTGCTTTACTAACTGACCTGGGTATTTTAGCAATAATCTGACCCGCCTTTACGGCTTCTCCTTCATTGACAGAAATATGAGAACCTACAGGTAAGTTGTAGATCTTCAAAGGTTCTTTCTTCTTATCAACAATCTTTATTTCAGGGTTCTTGGTTTTATCTTTAGTTTCAGTAATAACTTTTTCCCTGAATCCGGTTTGCTCATCAGATTCCTCTCGATAGGTAATTCCTTCAATTACTGATTCAAAATTAACATGTCCTGAAGCTTCTGAAACGATAACCGCATTAAACGGATCCCAGTCACAAATCAAGTCACCTGGTTCAACCCGGTCACCATCTTGTTTAAACATTTTGGCACCGTATGGAATTGCATGAGTTGATAAGCCAATACCCGTATTTTCATCGACAACACGTAATTCAGCCAAGCGACCGATTACCACATCAATGTCCACACCTTCGTTATTAAACTTAACTGTTCTCAGTTCATCAATTTCAAGCACACCTTTATATCGTGCTGAGATACTTGATTCAGCGGCAATGTTACCCGCAGTACCACCCACGTGGAATGTTCTCAATGTCAACTGAGTACCAGGCTCACCAATGGACTGGGCTGCAATGACACCCACAGAATCACCACTTTGGGCCATTCTTCCAGTAGCCAGGCTTCGACCATAGCATTTGGCACAAGCTCCGCGCTTCGATTCACAAGTTAAAACCGATCTGATTTCAACTTGCTCAATTGGGGACTCATCAATAAAACGTGCAGTGATTTCATTGATTTCTTCTCCGGCTCCCAGTATAAGATCACCAGTTAAGGGATGGTAAATATCATTCAAAGCTGTTCGGCCTAAAATCCGGTCGAACAATGATTCAACGACCTCTTCATTATTCTTCAAGGCTGTAGCAACTAGTCCCCGCAAGGTTCCACAGTCGTTCTCTGAAACAACCACATCTTGTGCCACGTCAACGAGACGTCGAGTAAGATATCCCGCATCTGCGGTTTTCAGAGCCGTATCTGCCAGACCTTTACGCGCACCGTGAGTGGAAATAAAGTACTCCAGTACCGACAGTCCTTCTTTAAAGTTTGATAGGATTGGGTTTTCAATAATTTCTGATCCACTTGATCCGGATTTTTGAGGTTTCGCCATCAGTCCCCTCATTCCGCATAACTGACGAATCTGTTCTTTTGATCCCCGGGCTCCTGAATCAAGCATCATGTAGACTGAATTGAACCCCTGATTATCAGAACTCAACTGATTCATCACAGTTTGAGTCAATCGGGCATTCGTATGAGTCCAAACATCAATAATCTGATTGTATCTTTCATTGTTGGTGATGAATCCCATATTGTAGTTATTCAACACATCTTCAACTTGATCGTATCCGCCTTCAATCATCGGATCTTTCTGATCAGGTATAATTACATCGTCTAGATTGAATGACAGACCTCCTGTAAAGGCTGTCATAAAACCTATGTTCTTTATATCATCCAGAAACTTAGCAGTTGCCGCAGTACCGCATTTCTTCAGTACGGTACCAATGATATCCCGAAGAGCTTTTTTGGTCAATAAGGTATTTAAGAACCCAACATCATTTGGTACTACTTCATTAAATAGAACCCGACCTACAGTCGTTTCAATGATACGATTAACTGGTTTACCATCAACTACATCATCAACCTTCACCTTGATCACAGCATGCAGATCAAGTGCCTTTTCGTTGTAGGCAATAATCACTTCTTCAGGCGAGTAAAATACTAGACCTTCACCTTTTACATGAATCGTATCTGTTCCTTTTCTGGCTTTCGTAACATAATATAAGCCCAATACCATATCTTGAGATGGCACTGTAATTGGAGCACCGTTGGCTGGATTCAAAATATTATGAGAAGCCAGCATAAGCATTTGTGCTTCTAGCACAGCTGCATTTCCGAGTGGTAAATGGACCGCCATTTGGTCGCCATCAAAGTCAGCGTTAAATGCAGTACAAACAAGCGGATGAAGTTGAATGGCTTTACCTTCAATCAATTTGGGTTGAAATGCCTGAATTCCTAATCGGTGCAAGGTTGGTGCTCGGTTCAACAGAACTGGATGCCCCTTCAACACATTTTCAAGAATATCCCAGACTACCGGATCACGGCGATCAACAATCTTTTTAGCTGATTTTACAGTTTTGACAATACCGCGCTCAATCAACTTACGAATAACGAATGGTTTATAAAGCTCAGCGGCCATATCCTTTGGCAAACCACACTCATGCAAGTTCAACTCAGGTCCTACGACAATTACTGAACGAGCAGAATAGTCTACACGCTTACCCAACAAGTTTTGACGAAAGCGTCCCTGCTTACCTTTTAAACTATCGCTGAGTGACTTAAGCGGACGATTTGCATCTGTTTTGACCGCATTTGACTTTCGGCTGTTATCAAAGAGGCTATCAACAGCTTCCTGTAGCATCCTCTTTTCATTTCGAAGAATAACCTCAGGTGCTTTAATTTCAATTAAGCGCTTGAGTCGATTATTCCGGATAATTACACGACGATAGAGATCATTTAAATCTGAAGTGGCAAAACGACCACCATCTAATGGCACCAAGGGACGAAGTTCAGGCGGGATCACTGGAACGACTTTAACTATCATCCATTCTGGTCGGTTCACACCCTGGCTGGCCCTGAAGGCTTCAACCACCTGAAGGCGTTTTAACGCTTCATTCTTTCTTTGTTGTGAGGTCTCAGTATTGGCCTTATGACGTAGGTTGTACGATAATCCATCTAAATCAATTCTCTCAAGAAGACGATAAAGCGCCTCAGCTCCCATTCCTGCAATAAACTTCGCTGGATCACTATCATCCAATAAATGGTTTTCCTTAGGCAGCTCTTCCATGATATCCAGGCACTCTTCTTCTGTCAGGAAGTCGAGGTACTGAATGCCATCAGCTTCTTTTATCCCCGCGTTGATCACTACGTACCGTTCGTAATAGATTATAGAGTCAAGCTTCTTAGTGGGTAAACCCAAAAGATAACCTATTTTGTTTGGCAAGGATTTAAAATACCAGATGTGTGCAACCGGCACGGTCAAAGCGATGTGCCCCATACGTTCGCGTCTAACCTTCTTCTCAGTCACCTCAACACCACAACGGTCACATATAATGCCTTTGTATCTAATCCTTTTATATTTACCACAATGACACTCGTAATCTTTTACAGGGCCAAATATCCTTTCACAGAATAATCCATCTCTTTCAGGCTTGTAGGTCCGGTAATTGATGGTTTCAGGCTTTAGGACTTCCCCACTGGATCTTTCCAGAATCTCCTCTGGAGAAGCTAAACCGAGAGCAATTTTGGTAAAACTGCTTTTTACCTTGGTTTCTTTTCTGAACGCCATAGTATATTTTGATCTTCTGATTAACTAATTATACCAATTTCACACTTAGCCCGAGTCCACGCAACTCGTGCAACAATACATTCAGTGATTCCGGGATGCCTGGTGTAGGCAGTGGTTCACCCTTAACGATAGCTTCATAGGCCTTGGCCCTTCCCATCACGTCATCTGATTTAACGGTGAGGATCTCTTGCAAGATATTGGCTGCACCAAATGCTTCAAGTGCCCAAACTTCCATTTCACCAAATCGCTGACCACCAAACTGGGCTTTACCACCCAATGGTTGCTGAGTAATCAAAGAATATGGACCAATGGAACGAGCGTGCATCTTGCCTTCGACCATGTGACCCAACTTCAACATGTAAATCACACCCACTGTTGCAGGTTGGTCGAATCGCTGACCGGTGCCACCGTCATACAAATGGGTCTTCCCAAAACGCGGCAATTCAGCCTGATCGGTATAGTCGGATATTTCATCCAAACTGGCTCCATCGAAAATTGGGGTAGCAAATTTGCGATTCAATTTCAATCCAGCCCAACCCAGTACAGTTTCGTAAATCTGCCCCAGGTTCATCCTTGATGGTACACCGAGGGGATTCAATACAATATCCACTGGAGTTCCATCTTCAAGGAAAGGCATGTCTTCTTGTCTAACTATCTTGGCCACAATACCTTTATTACCGTGGCGCCCTGCCATTTTATCCCCAACTGTCAGTTTTCTTTTCTTCGCAATGTATACTTTAGCCAATTGAACAATACCGGTTGGTAATTCGTCGCCAATTGTTATGTTATACTTCTTGCGGCGATAATCTCCTTCAATCTCCTTGTACTTGACAAGGTAATTGTTCATCAATTCTTTGATGGTATCATTCTTGTTCTTATCGGTGGTCCACTTGTTCGGATTGACCGACATATAATCAACACCTTGAAGAATACGTTGAGTAAACTTTGTTCCTTTAGGAACGACATCTTCATTCAGGTTATTCTTTACACCTTGTGAAGTTTTTCCGTTCACCAAAGTAAATAACTTCTCAACTAGGATCTGAGTTAACTTGGTTGTGTTGGTCTCAAATTCAGCATCATACTTATCAACCAGTGCTTTGTCAGCTGAGCGCATCTTACGGTCTTTCACTGACCGAGAGAACAAATTCTTATCGATAACGACACCGCTAAGTGATGGTCCAGCCTTTAAACTGGCATCTTTCACATCTCCAGCTTTATCACCAAAAATCGCACGCAGCAGTTTTTCCTCAGGTGATGGATCTGATTCCCCTTTAGGAGTGATTTTACCAATTAAAATATCACCGGGCCTCACTTCAGCCCCAATTCTGATCAGTCCGTTTTCATCCAGATTTCGTGTGGCTTCTTCGCTCACATTTGGAATATCAGATGTCAGTTCTTCTAATCCCCTTTTGGTATCACGAACTTCCAGTATATACTCATCAATGTGAATGGATGTAAAGAGGTCTTCTCGAACCACACGTTCAGAAATAACGATTGCATCCTCAAAGTTATATCCTTTCCAGGGCATGAAGGCTACCATCAGGTTTCTTCCCAATGCCAGTTCACCTTCTTGAGTAGCATATCCTTCAGTGAGGATATCTCCAACCTGAACACGCTCACCCTTTTTAACCACAGGTTTTAGGTTGATCGTGGTGTTTTGGTTTGTCTTTTTAAATTTCTGCAGAGGGTAATTCCGGATCTCATTGTCAAAGCTGACAAACTTTTGATGATCTGAGAACTCATAACGAACCGTTATCTTGTCTGCATCGACATACTCGACGACTCCGTCACCCTGTGACACATATTGGATCCTTGAATCAGCAATCACATCTCGCTCAATACCCGTTCCAACGATAGGTGATTCAGGCTTGACAAGCGGGACAGCCTGTCGCATCATATTTGAACCCATCAAAGCCCGGTTAGCATCATCATGCTCAAGGAAGGGAATTAACGAAGCTGCGATAGAAGCAATCTGATTTGGTGCAACGTCCATGAGGTCCACTTCCTCACCGGGAGAGAGTGGATAATCAGCTTCAAACCTGGCTTTTACTTTTGGATTGACAAATTTGCCATCATCTTGGATGGGCGCATTCGCCTGTGCAATTATCTTTTCCTCTTCTTCTTCAGCACTGTAATAGACTATACCTTCGACAGACAGGTCTACCTGACCATCATGTACTTTACGATACGGAGTTTCGATGAATCCTAAATGATTCACCTTAGCATATACACACAAAGAGGAGATCAAACCGATGTTTGGTCCTTCAGGTGTCTCAATCGGACAGAGGCGACCATAGTGAGTATAGTGTACGTCCCTAACCTCAAAACCAGCCCGTTCTCTTGATAAACCACCTGGACCCAATGCCGACATCCTACGCTTGTGGGTCATCTCAGCCAGTGGGTTGGTTTGATCCATAAACTGACTGAGTGCATTGGTACCAAAGAATGAATTGATGACTGAAGACAAGGTTTTTGAGTTGATCAAATCAATAGGAGTGAATACTTCGTTATCACGAACATTCATTCTTTCTCTTATGGTACGGGCCATTCTGGCCAGTCCCACACCAAATTGATTATACAACTGCTCGCCAACAGTACGAACGCGACGGTTACTTAAATGGTCAATATCATCAACGTCTGCTTTTGAGTTGATCAACTCAATTAGGTATTTAATGATACTGATAATGTCTTCTTTTGTCAGGACCTTGGTATCCATTACGATATCGAGTCCCAGCTTTTTATTGATCCTGTATCGACCAACATCACCCAAATCATATCGTTTATCAGAGAAGAATAACTTCTCAATGACATCACGTGCTGTGGTTTCATCAGGTGGTTCAGCATTTCTAAGCTGTCTGTAGATATGCAGAACTGCCTCTTTTTCAGAGTTACAGGGATCTTTCTGAAGGGTATTATAAATAATCGCAAAATCAGATAGATTTTGATCCTCTTTATGGAGCAAAATAGTTTTAGAACCTGATTCGACAATATCATCTATATGATCGACCTCTAGAATGGTTTCGCGATCAATAATCACTTCATTTCTTTCGATCGAGACGACCTCACCTGTATCTTCATCAACAAAGTCTTCAATCCAGGATTTCAATACCCGGGCAGCCAGTTTACGGCCAACCACTTTTTTAAGTCCGGTCTTAGTTACTTTAATTTCATCGGCCAATCCAAAGATTTCAAGAATA
>CAYUGX010000136.1:0-12277 GCA_964444375.1 uncultured Porphyromonadaceae bacterium
AAACAAGCTAGTGTATTACGAAACATTTCTTCAAATGAAGGTGGCTATTCAACGTGAGAAGAGAATTAAGAAATGGAACAGATCATGGAAAAATGAACTTATAAACCAACTAAATCCTACGTGGATCGATTTAAGCACTAAAATCGAATAACAAACACCCACAACAAAGCACGCCCCATCCGTCATCCCCGCGAAAGCGGGGATCTCTGCGAACCAGATATATTGTTGGAAGGGGCATCTCTACGAACCAAGCATATTGTTCGAATGAGACCTCTCTGCACTTGGCAAAATGCACGAAAGGGCGCCTCTTCGCATTAACGATACTGCACGAAGGTCCCCTCCCCCCCAAACCCCCAGAATCTAATCTTCGAAACAGTTCACTATCTTCGTGTGATTATCAAATGAACATTCAAATGAGTTGTTTCATTACCAGCACCTGCATTGGATGCATGGCTTGTAAAAAAGCCTGCCCGGTTGATGCTATTTCTGGCGAGAGGGATGAGTTACACATTATTGATCCGGACTTATGTATCGAGTGTGGAGCTTGTGGTCGAGTTTGCCCAAAATCGTCGGTTGAGAATCCGGCAGGTGAGCTTATTGAGCGCAAAAAACGAACCGACTGGTATAAGCCTACTATAAGTCAAAAATTGTGCGTGGCTTGTGAAAATTGCGTTGAGGTTTGTCCCACTGGTGCATTGAGCATGTTTAATGAAACTTTGCCGTTAACCGATAATTATGCCATCCTGGCCCATCCGAAAAAGTGTGTGAGTTGTAACTGGTGCTTAAATAATTGTCAGTACGATGCCATTAATATGGAGGTGCAGGTATGAAATAAGTGGTTGGAACCAATAATAAATTTTTGAAGGTCAATTTAACGAATCAAAGCTGGTCACCATATATCATACAGGATACCGATCGCAAAGCTTACCTGGGAGGGAAGGGCTTGGCCATGAAGATCTATTATGATCACTTGAAAGATCACCTTTCGGATATCAATCCGCTTGGCGAAGAGAACCTGTTGATCTTTGCTATGGGCACCATCTTGTCTACCGGGGCTCCCTGCTCTGCTCGATTTGAGGTATATGCCCGGTCACCTTTGACCGGATTGCTGCTGGGATCATCCTGCGGCGGCCCATTTGGTGAAGCATGCAAGACTGCTGGCTGGGATGGGGTCATCCTGGAGGGAAAGTCGCCAAAACCCATCGTACTGAAATTCACTCATGACAAAGTAGATTTTGTCGATGCGGCTGAGCTCTGGGGTAAAACAACGGATGATACCATCGACGGATTGAACCTGACTTTCAGACAAGAAGCAGCGGTTATCGGACCAGCTGGAGAAAACCTGGTTCCAATGGCAAGCATCAAATCAGGACACCGTTTTGCAGGAAGAGGAGGGCTAGGGGCAGTAATGGGCTCAAAAAATCTGAAAGCCATCGTTGCGCTGGGCTACTCACACAAAATGATTCCCCATGATCAGGGGGCATTTGATCAGGCGGTAAGACAACTAAAGAAGTATATTCACAGAAGTAATTTTCTGCACAAGTATCGACTTTACGGCACAAATACCAATGTCAAACCGGGTTTCAAGTCGGGTTTTTCTCCAGTACATAATTTTCGCGACAGGTACCATCAATCATTAGATCAAACCAGTGGTGAGGCTATGGCTGATCGCTACCAAACGCGAAGCTCATCATGTCGCCATTGTTCGATAAACTGTGGACACAAAGGTCATTTCAAAGATGGAAAGCTTCATCAGATTCCTGAATATGAGACAAATGGAATGTTCGGCAGCAACATTGATAATTACAATACTGATTTGATTATTGAATGGAATGACTTGATGAATCAGCTTGGACTGGATACGATTTCAGCAGGTGGCACGATTGCCTGGGCCATGGAGGCTGCTGAAAAAGGCATAAGAAAATCAGAATTAGCATTTGGGAAAACGACTAATATTGCTCATATCCTGTCGGATATGGCCTATCGGAGAGGAGAAGGAGTGGAGCTGGCAAATGGTTCCCGGTGGTTAAGTGATAAATATGGAGGGAAGGAATTTGCCATTCAGGTGAAAGGTTTGGAAATAGCAGCCTATGATCCCAGAGCAGGATGGGGGCATGGTCTTGGATATGCAGTGGCCAACAAAGGGGGGTGCCATTTGGTTTCGTATATGATCGGAATGGAAGTGATTTTTCCCTATCTGAAAGCCCTTTCAACAACTGGAAAGGCTAGCTGGACCATCTTTTATGAAGATCTGTATGCGGCTATGAATTCATTACAGATTTGTCAATTCACTGGTTATGGCATTCTGGCCGAGTATCCCATCCCAAAATATGTTCCTGCTTTCTTGATGCGACCAGTGGCTGCCCTGTTTCCTGGATTAGGTAAAAGTCTGATGAACTGGGCTGGATTAAGTAAACTTTTTTCTTCACTAACAGGTATACAACTATCTCAGCGAGGATTGATCAAGGCCGGTGAACGGATTAATAAAATGGAGCGGCAAATAAATATGGAGATGAATCCTGAGGGTGTAACCGACACGCTCCCGGATCGGTTTCTGACCGAGGCCAAAACCCAATATCCGGGAGCGAATACAGTTGTGCCTTTAGATAAACTACTTAGGCAGTATTATCGATTACGAGGCTATTAAACGTGATGAGGAATGACATAGGGAGCCCTGTAATTCCTTGAGAGTTGCATATTGGCTTCCTCATTTCCGATGAATTTCTCATACTCATCATCAAAACGAAGGGTTTCTCCAGTTTTGTAAGCTATGTTGGCGATCAATGGCAAAGCAGTTGACATGAACCCTGTTTCAATATCGCAAGTCAAGTCAAAGCGATTCTGAGAGCGTAAACCATCAATAAAATTACCAAAATGACCTTTGCTGTCAGGCGCTTTTCTAAAGGTAGTGTCGCCATCAATTGCCGCACTGACTTCCATTCCAGATCCGGCAAACGGTTCACGAGAACGTCCTTTGTAGGCTTTCCAATTTGAACCGTTGATTTCCATCCACCCTTCAGAACCAAAGAACAAGTTGCCAATTTTAACATTGGTTTCAGCTTCTCCATTGGTATAACGGCCTCGAGTTTCAAATTCCAGTATTTTGCCGTCAGCATATTCAAATACTGAGGTTTGGGTATTCGGTGTTTCTTGTGAACATGTTTTTGGATCAATTCCAAAATAGCCACCCATCGATTGAATTTTTACTGGATGTTCTTTTTTATTTAATCCCCAGCGAGCAATGTCAAATTGATGAGGACCCTGATTACCCGTATCTCCGTTACCTGTGTCCCAGTGCCAATGCCAATTGTAATGGACGCGCTTTTCGTTGTACGGACGCCATTGAGCAGGTCCTAGCCACTTGTCATAGTCAAGTGAGGCTGGCGCCATGCTGTCTTCTGCAATTCCAAAAGAATCTCTCGGCTTGAAGCAGAGTCCTCTGGCTTCAAATACCTCGCCAATTCCACCATCGTGGAGGAAATTCATGGCCTGCATCACATTGCTGATGGAACGGTTTTGGAAACCAACCTGAACAATCCGATTGTATTTACGGGCAGCTTCAACCATTTTACGTCCCTCCCATACGTTATGAGCACAAGGCTTTTCAACATACACATGTTTGCCTGCCTGGCATGCCCAAATTGTTGATAATGCGTGCCAGTGATTTGGTGTGGCAATCACAACTGCATCAATCTCTTTATTTTCAAACACAGCACGCATGTCATTCTCAGTTCCGGGTTTGTGGCCACCCTGGCGCTCAGCAGCCTGGGCAATCCGTGCATCAAAGAATTGTGAATCGACATCACAAAGGGTTTTAATCAATACACCGTCTCCGTGCATTTCAGCAAAACTGTTCATCAAACCACCTCCTCTGCCTCGTAGTCCGATGACAGCTATATTAATACGGTCATTGGCGCCCATGATCCTGCTATAAGATTGAGCAGAAAAGGCATGTGCTCCCACAGCAACACCGGCTGCCCCGATGGCTGATTTCTTGATAAAATCTCTACGGTTCGTCATAGCTCGAATATTCTATATGTTTAGTTTTTCGAAAGATACTTTACGAAACTACAAAAAAATGTGGTACCGTGTGCGCACACGGCCTAGTGCTATTTTCTCTTTTTCCAATACTTTTCAATTTCCTCTAACGATTTTCCTTTGGTCTCAGGCAAGAGCTTAATTGATATATACAGGGCAGGAACCGTCATGGCAGCAAATAACCAGAACGTTCCGTGCGGTTGAAGGTTCTCCAGAAACCAGGGAACCATTTGGCCAATAAAAGTAGTGCCCAACCACAGGGTCAGTGTTGCGATAGACATGGCTCGTCCCCTGATTCGGGTTGGATAAATCTCGGCTAATAGCACCCAAATAACCGGACCGTAGGAAAAGGCAAAACAGGCGATGAAAAGCAGTATGAAGATGAGTAAAACCACCCCTGAGTCCACCCCGAAAAAGAACAAAAATCCGATAGTAATCAAGAAAATCAAGATACCTGAAACACCAAATATAAGAAGGGGGCGCCTTCCCAACTGATCAATTTTCCAGATGGCTATAAGGGTAAACACAACATTAACTATTCCAATGATCACTTGACCACCCAGGGCATCACCTAAGCTAAATCCGGCCTCATCGAGTATGGAGGGGCCATAGTAAATGATTGCATTGATGCCGCTGACTTGAGTCAGAAACGCCAACGAAGCACCAAGAATAAGTGGGAACATGTACCCCTGTTTGATCATGCCTCTTATTGACTCAGCGCGTTGTCCTATTGTTTCTTTTATCGCTGCTAGTTCTTTATTGGCAATCAGGGATCCATTAACCTTGCTCAGTATCCCTGATGCTCGTTGTTCTTTACCCCGAACGGTAAGCCATCTCGGACTTTCGGGAACAAGCAACAACAGAAGGAAGAAGGCCAAGGCAGGGATGGTCTCACTACCAAACATCCCTCGCCACACTTCAGATTGGAAGACCAACTCAAATGTGCCTGACAGGGCCAAACCTTCTCTTTCAGAATAGCCGAGCAAGAGCGCGTTGGAAAAGTAGGCAACCAGTATTCCAACGGTTATAGCAAATTGATACAGCGCTACTAAGCGTCCTCGAATTTTGGGAGGCGAGATCTCTGAAATGTAAAGAGGAGATAACATGGATGCCATTCCCACTCCGACTCCACCCAACAACCTGAACGCGATAAGCATAGAATGGTTGGGCGTGAGCATGCAACCCAAAGCCGAGAAAAAGAATAATACGGCGGAGAGTAACAAAGAGACCTTTCGTCCGAAGCGATCACTGAGTACTCCGGCTCCCGCCACACCAATAATGCAACCTACGATGGCCGAGCTGACAAACCACCCTTCTGTGATGGCATTGAGCTCATATTGTGCGCGAACGAAGCTAAGAGTTCCGGATATAATTGCGGTATCATACCCAAATAGAAATCCGCCCAATGCTGCAATAATAGAAATGGTGAATAGATAAAAGCGTGAACCGGTGGAAGAGTCAGTTATTGTTGTTGTCATTGTTGTTGTTGTTAGGGTGCCACGCGGGTGGCCCTTGTCTTATTTATTTGCTTACCACGCTGGCGGCCATCTAATTTAATACATCCAGTCTTTCGAATCTCCAGGTGGGGTGTTTTTAAGGATATGTTGTGCCATCATTAGGATGAGTTGTTCAGAATTCATCGGTCTGAATCCATGTCCTCCTCTGGCGCCCCAGGTGAATGATCCGGCGTAATAGGGTTCTCGGGTAGACTCTAAAAATGTCTCGGTCGCATAGGCACCAAAATTTAATTGAAAGTTATCCTGGTCACCGCAAAAAACATGTAATTTGCCCACCAGGTCAGTTCCGATTTCTTTCCAGTGTCGTTCGAGGTAGTTGTGCATATCGTAATGATCTGCCCAATATTTAGCCACTTCTTGATCAATATCTCCAGTTACCTTATCGAAAAGGGGCTTGAAATACCCATCCTCCCCCAGGGGACCAAAAACAGCCGACCAAATATCCAATTGTTCGCCTGATCGACCTTTTGTGCCCTGGGCCAACTCATAATAATTCCTTTGTTTAGAAGTGAGTGAAACCATTCCAGTTGATGGGATAATAGTATTGGGAGTTGGTACTTTGCGCCATTCGTGAATCTTGTAGTAGGCATTCTTATCCTGGTAAATATTAATCCCTTCTACATTATTGAAATGCAATGGATCTGGGGCAAAAGACCAGGTTCCACCATAGAATTTAGGATGCAAGACCTGCAAAGCAAAGGAAATCCATCCTCCAGTTGATCCACCCGTTAAAACGCGAGCATAGCTCTTGGGTATGCATCGGAACTTCTTCTCAATTAGGGGTATAAGCTCCTGATGGATAGCGTCTCCATAAGGTCCACAGGCAGGTGAGTTAACTGCATATGAATCATCGAAATAGGGGCAAGGGTGCTGGAATTTGATGGCTATAAATCTAGGGAAATTAATACCGGACCAGGCTTCATCTATTCCTCTTCCCCGGCCAAAGCCAAAGGGAGGGCTGCTAGAAAAATGGCCATGATAATGAATAGTGGGGTAGTAAACATTGGGATGTTCATTGTAGCCTTCTGGCAGCAAGATGGTGGCACCCAGGTACATGGGTTGGCCCCAAAAATCACTGAGGATTTTGCTTTGTATTTTGATGTGCTTGACGTATGGTGTATCTTCCCTGGGTTTAATTGGTGGAATGGTTTGCGTTACGACCAATGAGATCTTTTGCCTTGAGAATGGATCAATATGAACCTTGGCTACCTCACTGTAGAGGTTGCCCGGAGACCTTTTCCAGTTTTGTCCTTCCCACTGGTCTTTATGCATCCAGACCACATGTCCATCTGCTCGATCGAAACGAGTATACCGATTAAAAACAGCTTGAACAAAATAGTCTCCTTTTGGAATTTCAGCTATACTTACCAGTGGTGAGCCGATCTGATTTTCATCAATAATAGCCTGATCTTTTGACGAAAAGTCTTCCACATCAACTCCCCAGAAAGGGGTGCCTGTTCGACCAACCTGAAAGCGGGGCTCACGGTGATCATCTTTGGCAATGATCAACATCATTCTTCCATATACGGGTTCATGGATCAGGGAATCGGGTATACTGAGCGCAAAAGAAAGTTTACACTTTTGTTTGTTTATTTGTCCATTACAGTTGCTATTGATACCCTGATTGAAAAGAAATAATACAATGATGAAGGCTACCGGTTGTAGTCGATGTTTCATAGGATTAATTTTAACAGGGGAAATTAAGTAAACCAACCTTTATTGCCAACACCCTGGAGCTACTATATAGCAGCATTGAACAAGTAGGGATTCGTTGTTTACAGATGTAATTCTTCTTCTACTGGCTGCTTATTCTGCTGCTGTCGAATTGCTAGTGAACTGTGGGTGAAAGTTATTTACGACATTACGATAATGTAGTCGGAGTTTCCTGAAAAACCTGGATCGTTGAAAGTACACGTTGTTTAATCTCCTCAGCCGTTGGATTTAGTTCTTGCGTCGTAAAACTGCCTCGAGAAATATCAATGCGCTCATATACCATCAAATACAAATTGTAAATGATGTGGAGGCTCAATTGATACATCGGGTCTAACAATGGTGATATCCGTTCAATGACTGTCAGGGTTTTTTGCCGATACTGTTCGGCTAGTGTCATGTATTCTTCTATCAGTTTTCTAAAGCCCAGCGGAATCGTAGCTCCATGAGCAATATTTTGCAGTTGTTTTCTATTCAGACCATGTTTTTCAACTAAATCATCCGATAGGTAATGCAAATGATTGAATTGGTCTTTTTGAAAATCACGAATAATGTGAACCAGGTAACTAAATATAGCACAAGGACTTGCAGCTTCTTTTACATCGAATATGGGTTCCTGGTAATCTCCATTACTGCGTTGGATTCCGCATAGGTGCACAAAAATTGAAGAGGGTGCAACGGATGCTCCGGCTGAGTAATTCAGGAAACTTTCGAGGGTGGGGAAGCCATCGTGATCAATGTCATAGTACATAGCCTTTGCAAAGGCCTCAAGACTCCACAATGGAATTTTAAAGAGATTGATGGTTTCAATCAAGTCATTCTGAAAGGGATCACTGCCTGTTTTTTGATTTCTAATGGCCGATAGCCAAGTATCGACCTGGGTTTCTAGCCAAATTCGATCGTCTTCAGAAAAGCCCTTTTTAAGGCTTTTGTGATTATCGATCAGGTCATCTATAGCCCGCATAAACTTATAGCAAGTCTTTGCAGCCTGGTAACGGTCTTCATCCCAGAAGTTTGCAGCTATCAGAATATTCGGATGATCGATGATTTTGTTGAAATTGATTCGATTAAAGCGGTCGATATAGGGGCTGGGAGAGGTCATTCTTTAAGGTTTTGATCGATTAATTTGGTCATGAACAATTCGTTCAGCCGTTAGTTTGCCCGACAATAGAATCAGAGGTATACCATTTCCAGGATGCGTGCTACCCCCGACAAAATACAGATTTTTATACTGGGGATGACGATTGTGAGGCCTGAAATAGCCCATCTGAAAGATTTTATGACTTAGACTACCAAAAGTTGCCCCCTTGGTAACATTGACGCGACTTTCCCAATCCTCTGGTAAGTGACAAATCTCAAACTTGATATGGTCTTTAACATCTGATAATCCAGCCTTAGCCAATCGAGTAAAAACTGCTTCTCTCGCTGATTCTTTGATTGACTGCCAATCGAGGTCCCGTCCGGTTTTTAAATTTGGAACCGGAATGACAACTGATATGGTATCCTGTCCTTCAGGTGCTGCTTCAGGATCAGTTTTTCGAGGGGCGTGAATGTAGAAGCAGGGCTGTTGACCCAGTGTTCCTTGCTTAAAAATTGCATCTAAAGCACCTTTGAAATCATCGACTAAGAACACATTGTGATGAGAGAGTTCAGTATAGGCCTTGTCGAGCCCCCAATGAAAGACCAGGGCTGAGCAGGTAAATTGATGCCGGTTAATCCAACTGGCTTTGAGGCTTGATGGTAGCAGTTCACGGTAAACGTATGGAAGGTCAGCATTGGCTACGACAATGTCACTTTGTATTACTTGGCCATCAGCCAATATCAATCCTGTTGTTTTTGATTTTTCGGTTTTAATCTCACCTACCGGATGGTTATAGTGGAATTGCACCCCAAGATCCTCAGCCACCGCAATCATCTTCTCTACGATTGCATGCATCCCACCTTTTGGGAATAGTGATCCTTCAGTTATTTCAGCAGCAGGTAACATCGAAAACAGCGCGGATGCTTGATACGGACTCTGGCCCACATAAATGTTTTGAAAGGTGAAAGCCATCCGGTGATGGGGATGCTTAAAAAAACGTTTGATGTATTGAGCGTGCTTCAGATGGCCTTTTATTCTGAGGATCTGAATGAGGTTTCGAATGGTAATAAACTGAAAAGGATTGAAAAAATTGCGATCCAGCAGTTTACCCAGGCCCACTTTCAGAAAATGATATCCATGCCTGGTATAGGTAAGGGCTCGCTTAAAACTTCCTGGTTCACGCTGCTCCATTTGCTCGGCTAGTCTTGTGTGATCATCAGTGAAGTCAAAGGTTGTTCCATCGTCATAATAGATTCTGTACAGGGTGTTTATGGGGAGAAACTCAAAACATTCGTCAATATTTAGCCCCATTTTGGTGAACACTTGTTCATATACACTCGGCAAAAAGTAGATGGTGGCTCCTAGATCAAAGCGGTGCCCCTCTCGTACCTGCTGACCACAGCGTCCTCCCGGATGACTATTCTTTTCGTATACATCAACGGTATAGCCTGATTGAGCCATGAAAATAGCAGTGGTGATACCACCAATACCAGAACCAATAATGCTAACCTTCGTGTTGGTTTTCATGTTGATGTAATTAAACCAAAACTATGCCAAATATCTGCTCATCGAACATGATAAAAGTCATATGGCCTCAATGAGTATCTGATTTAGCGTGCGAAAAAGAGTTTTTTTCTAAATGCGGTAGGTGACAATCCCTGAATCTCTTTAAATCTTTTATTGAAGTTGGATAAAGAATTGTACCCGGCTTGAAATCCAACTTCTGAAACTAATAGGTGCTTGTTAGTTAGCAGTTTAGCCGCATATCCTATCTTTAGACGATTGAGGTAATGGCTGAATTTAATACCGGTTGATTGTTTGAAGAAATGACAGAATGCAGATAGTTTTAATTCTGAATACTGAGCCACTTCATCGATGCTCAGGTTTTGGGTAAAATGATCAAGCATGTACTGCAATACCTTTTCTTTTAATTGCCATCGGTTGCCTGGAGGATTTGGGTAAGTATACGGGGAGATTACTCGTTTTTTTTGATCGGCAGCCATTGTTTCTAAAAGTCGCAACAAATTCATCAAGCGATCAAACTGATTCATATGAAGCATGTTATTCATCTCATGCTCATATACCCCAATGGCAACGCGACCGCCAGCCTCCCGCAAGCCAGGAAAAATGAGCCCTTGTTGGGCCTGTTGAAGCAAGTTTTCAATTCCATGCAATTCAGGCAGCGCGCCACTGGCTTGTTTGATACTTTCTGTATTGAAATGGATCACCAGGCCCTGGAGTTTAGCGTAATCAAACCAGGTGTGTGGAACATATTGCCCAATCATCACCAAATTCAAACCTGTAATCTGGTGAACTTCATTACCTATTAGCTGTTTTGCTTTTCCCCTTATCAGGCTGATTTCCAGATCAGCATGCGCATGATATGGCACTGAATAATCCTGTTCGTCAAGGTGCTGAACCATAACGCTGCCAGCCAGATTGCCATCTCTATATCGATCAACGGGTATCATTGTAAATAAGCGACTAAATTTAAACTGAAATTCAATACAGTACAAATAAAGTATCATAATTAGATATTAATAAATAGAATATAAATTCCCTTTACTGTAAATAATACGTTTTACATTCCTAATCCACGATTCTACTAATCCACCAATCCACCGTTCCACAATTTGGTTAGTTTAAAAAAATAGTGTAATATTGTACTAGACAACTAAGACAATAGTAAAATAGTACACCATGATAAATTTTGTATTAGACTCTAAGGCAGGCATCCCATATTACCGGCAAATTATTGACCAAATAAAGTTTGGTATTGCCAGTGGAAAGCTGCTTGCCGGTGAACAATTACCGACGGTGAGGGGATTAGCAGTAGAGCTCAAAGTAAATCTGAATACGGTCTCCAAAGCCTACAAAGAGCTGGAAATACAGAAAATTCTGGAAACGCAGCAGGGAACAGGTACTTTCATTAATAAAACAGATCAGGTGGTGAGCAATAAGGAGCGGTCGCAAAAGCTCAACATGGTGATCCAGGATTTTCTCACCATAGCCTACAGTTATGGATTTACTAAAGAAGAAATAATAGGAGAACTAAATAAGTAGAAAATATGAAAAAGATTAAAAATTTTTGGAATCCGGTATCGGTAACGGTGCTCATTGTATTGCTTGCCATTTGCGTTGCCTTGTTTTATTTCGAGGTTATTACAGTATTGACCTTAATAATCGGCATTATCCTATCCTTATTGATTGCTTCATCGATTCACATAGCCGACCAATGGGAGAAGGCCATTGTTCTGCGTATGGGACGTTATGTGGGTTTGAGAGGTCCGGGATTGTTCATGATCATTCCTATATTGGATAAGGTTGACAACTACATCGACCAACGGGTTCGAGTCACTGATTTTACCGCAGAAGAAACACTGACTAAGGATACCGTACCTGTTAATGTTGATGCGGTGGTGTACTGGACTGTTTGGGATGTTGAAAAAGCGGCTCTTGAGGTTCAACAATACCAGAAGGCCATATTTTATATTGCACAAACAGGATTGCGGGATATAATTGGGAAGCATGAATTGGCCGATTTGCTCCAGGAACGTGAGGCGATTGCTGAGGATTTGCAAAAAACGCTTGATGAGCATACCAATCCTTGGGGTATCACCTGCCAAACCGTGGGGATCAAGGATATTGTTATTCCTCAATCTTTAGCGGATGCCATGAGTAAACAAGCTCAGGCCGAGCGTGAACGTCAGGCCCGAGTCATACTAGGAACAGCTGAAACTGAAATAGCTGAAAAATTTGCGATGGCCAGCCTGCAGTACAAAGAAAATCCGGTAGCTTTACATCTACGTGGAATGAATATGCTTTTTGAAGGGCTAAAAGAAAAGGGATCAATGGTTATCGTGCCTAGTTCTGCCCTCGACTCAATGAATCTGGGTGCCATTGGGGGATTGACTGCTTTGGGAGAGGAAGC
>CAYUGX010000137.1:0-12218 GCA_964444375.1 uncultured Porphyromonadaceae bacterium
GATCGTCAAATTTAGTCCAGCCTGATATACCCTGGCAAAAATATCGCCTCCCCCACTCGTCTTTCCATAGCGTGAGCCATCGGCATTGCGAAAGACAAAGGCGAGTTGTTTCACGGTATCGCTCCCAAGAACACCATAGTATTCACGAATACTCGCACCAATCTCCAAAGTCCATAGATCGCCTTCAAGGTGGGTTAATTTTGCTTTTTCCTTATTCTCACCCCAACCGGCCACTACGTATTTCCAGTTAGATGGTCCTGTGCTTTTGTCGGTTATTACACCGGTGTGAGCCCAGATGTCTTCGGTATAGCCGGCCAAACCACCGTTCCCCTCAGCCGCGTTGAAAGTTATAGTTACCGGTTGATCCTCTACCGGGAAAACAGGATCAGTTGTAATGATTTGGGCAGATAGTCCTGCAACTAAACAGTAAGCACAAAACAATAGAAGCAGCCTTTTCATGAATTATGTAATTTATTATGTAATATATTATGTAATTTCTTTTAAGGTGAATCCATCTTATTCTATTTCCACTACCATTACTCCGCGCCCGGCCACAGCAAATTCCTCCATTTTCAACTTCCCCCCACTCAAAACATCTACACCTACATCACCTGCATCCAACATCTCTCGATAATCTTCACTCTTAATGGTAATCTCACTCTTATTCTTATTAAACACCACCATCACCTTCTTTTTATCCAGGTATCTGAAGTACACATACACACCATTTTTGGGCGCATAGTGCATTAGTTTGCCTTCATGGATCACCCTTGATCCTTTTCGCCAGTTCAGCAGGGTTTTGCAAAAGGTTTGTGCCTTACTTTTATCATCCGGCAGGTTATAGCCAGTAAAGGCATTAACCTCATCACCAGGCCAGCCCCCAGGAAAATCTTCGCGAATTTCGCCGTGGTTACCTGGTTTCTCATTGGCCATGAGCAGTTCGGTGCCATAATAGAACTGGGGTATTCCGCGCATGGTGAGGTTATATACAATGGCCATTTTAAACAGGTCGTAATCTTTGTTGACTTGGGTGAACACCCGATCCATGTCATGGTTATCGGGAAAAATGACCAGATTCATTGGGTTGGCATACACAATATCATTGGCCAACATTTCGTAGACCTTAATCCAGCCTGTTCCCCATGATTCTTCCTCTGCTAGGGCGTCTTTTAATGCGGCCTGCAAGGGGAAATCGAACATTTGGGGCATGCACGACTGGTAACCATCTGGATTTTGCTTACCGGCCTGCCATTTAGCAATAACAGTTGGATTGACGCTCCATTCTTCTCCGACAATTGAAAAATTCGGGTACTCGTTCATTATACGACACGAATACTCTTTCATAAATTCCAATCCACCATAGGGATGGGTATCGTGTCTGATACCTTTAAGATCTGCGTATTCTACCCACCAGATGCTGTTCTGAATGAGATAATCACCCAATAGCGGATTATCCTGATTCATATCGGGCATAGTCTCTACAAACCAGCCATTAGTAAAATATTCCTGATCTGATTTTGCCGCATATGGATCGTGCAGGCTCACTCGTTTGTGGGTACTGTATTTGTATTTATCGAAGCTGTGGACCCAGTCCTCTGCAGGCAAATCATCCATCCACCAGTGCTTTGAACCGCAATGATTCATAATCTGGTCCATGATGATACCAATGCCCCGCTTTTTTGCTTCCTTAGCCAGAGTCAGATAGTCATCGTTACTGCCGTATCGCGCATCAATAGAATAGAGATCGGTTGCGGCGTAACCATGATAACTGCCTCTTGGCATATCATTTTCAACTACCGGATTTAACCACAAGGCTGTGAATCCCATTTCCTCAATGTAATCGAGGTTATCAATAATCCCTTTAAGATCACCGCCGTGGCGACCAAAATCATCTGTCCGATTAAACTTGTCAGCCATTCCTTCAACCGAATCATTCCCGGTATCTCCATTCGCAAAACGATCAGGCGTAATCAAGTACATCACATCCGAAGCATCAAATCCCACACGCTCAGCACTTCCCAACCTCCTTTCCAATAACTCGTAGGAACGTAATTTTTTACGTCCCGTTTTTAACGAAACCAACTGAATATCAAATTGCCCCGGATTTGTATTCGGATCAATTGTCAGATAAATGAATAGATAGTTTGGGTTATCTGTGCTCACCACCCTTTGAATGACGACACCAGGGTAATCGATCGTTGGGTTGTACTTCGCAATCTGATCACCATGGATCATGATTTGTAACTCGGGATTGGTCATGTTCGTCCACCAGTTGGGTGGTTCAACGTGCCAGATTTCCTGAGAATAGGCTGAGTAACTGCCCAATAAGACAGCCATCAACAACAGCTGTACGACATGTTTTTTCATAGTCAAAAGATACAAAAAACCCACCCAACCACAGGGGGCTGAGCGGGTTTTAAGTATATTGCTCAAGTTACTAGTTTTTCGTTATCGAATAGCCATACATGGCTTTACCTAATTCAAGGGTTATGGTATAGTTGCCAGCGTCGGCGATAGCAATGTTTTCACCATCGTACTCAAGAACACCATTGGCTCCTGTGTCACCGAGGTTAATCGCCCAATCATCGTTGGCCCGGAACTTCACCTCTCCAGCTACGAGATCAACTGTGATGGTCCACATGTTGTTATCCACGTCGAAGGTCATGTCCTGGTCACCATCCCATCCGTTAGGTGTGGCTGAACCAATCAAACCCCAAGCTGTCATTTCTTTGGTGTAAGTCAGGGTATTCAGATCCACATTCAGTTTGTACTGTGCGGGTCCTGCAGCTGGAATATCAGCGGCTCCTGCTTCTAGGGTACCGTCGTTTCCATCGTCACCCCAATTCACATCCCAGGTGCCCTTGGCGAATTTAAACATAGTCTCTGCTTCACCGAAGTAGATGTATCCTTCGTAAATCTCATCACTCTTCAATGAGTACAATACGGTAGTTTCAAGTGCTGGATCCCATCCCTGATAGTTGCCGGGCACGTTCAGCATTGGATAGCTTACTTCAATGAAGTAAGGTCTAACGTTAAGACTCACAACCGGGCTTACCAGGTCATCGACGTAGTCGCTGATGGTTGAAACCACTCTGATCTGAATATCGTTCAGTCCACCGGCTAATGCACCCGCAGCGAGTAGAGCGTTATTCAGATCACCATACGCAACGGATCCCGTCACACCGGTTGTTTTAAAAAGTTCAATGGCTTCGGCAAAGCTATTTGCTGCCAGGTCAGCCTGCACACTATAGGAGACTGCTGCATCATAACCATAGTCAGCAGCTGACCATTCGAAACTGATCATTTCTCCAGCATTATCCTCGGTCAATTCCAAGCTTCCCCCTCCAGAAGGCGCAGAGAGAACGGGAGCAACCGGATCATCCAGCAGTACCGGACCTAGCTCTTGCTTCTGGCATGAGAACATCAGAATCAGGCCTGCCAATGCGATATATATAAATCCTTTTTTATTCATTGTTCAACAGTTTAGCTTGGATTAATAACCTGTGTTTTGAGTCAAATTTGGATTGGCTCCCATATCCGAGGTAGGGATTGGGAAAATATTGAATTTATCATCAATAGATTTTCCTTCCATCACGCCACCTTTCCAGGGCCAGAGGTATTCACCACCGGTCAGCTTACCATAGCGCACCAGGTCGGTACGACGATGGCCTTCCCAGTATAATTCACGAGCTCTTTCATCCAAAATCCAGTCAAGGGTCAGTTCACCTTCAGTGATATTTCCACCTTCATCGCCATATGCTCTTACTCTTAGCTGATTTACCAAATCAAGGGCTTTACCCGTGTTTGAACCGGTTCGTAATGCAGCTTCAGCATACATGAGGTATACATCAGCAAGTCTGAACAGTGGGAAATCAGTATCTATAAAGGTCAAGTGAGAAGGTTGACTGCCATCTGAATTCAAGTTCTTGAACTTGCTAACGGCATAACCATTGGTAAATTCAAACGGATCTTCGATTTCAAGTGTTTGTCCTTCAGTAAAGAACAGGGCCCGACCGTCGAAACTACCTCTTTCGAGCGTATAGGTGTAATCAGGACTACCCAATTTCAAAGTAATGGTATACGTCCCGGGTTCTGACACTTCAATATTGGCACCATCTTGGTCTAATGAACCATCGGCATCGTTATCACCGAGGTTAATGCCCCAATCGTCGTTTGCACGGAATTTCATGGTTCCTGCATTCAGGTCGATTACAGCTGACCACAATCCGGTCTCAGGATCGAAAGTCATATCCTGGTCTGAATCCCATCCATTGGCTGTGGCATCACCTATGATTCCCCATTCGGTCTTCAGGTAACTGTGCGTCATGTCGTTCAGGTTGACATTAAGCTTATAGTATCCTGCCTCTGGTGCAACCAAGTTGTCACCATTTTGATCTAACGTACCATCAGCACCTGAATCACCATAGTTCACATCCCAGCTTGGGCCATCGGTGTATTTCCATTGCATATCGGCTTCAGGAATCCAGATGTACCCTTCGTAGTTCCCATCTGAGTTGACAGAAGCAACGGTTGGTGAGTTGCCTGGATCCCAAGAAGGATCGTGGTAACTACCTGGGCAATAAAGCACGGGATAACTTGACTTAAGCTCGTATTTTGGAGATACCATAAGGCCTTCTGCAGTCAGGTCTGGGTAAAACTTGTGAACTAACGCTTTGGTTGTACGAGTTCCGCCCCATCCACCATCAATTCCAAAATCAGCAGGGTTCATGTCACCTCCGACAGCAGCATGTACAACAAAGGTCATACCGCCCCATGTTTGTGTATGAAGCCCATCAAAGGTAACGGGGAAGATCATCTCATCAGAGTTGTGGTTATCAGCCATAAAGAGATGCTCATATTCAGGCTCGAGGCTGTATCCTCCTCCTTCGATCTTCTCGCAATAGCTCATGCAATCAGTATAGCGGTCGGCTCCGATATAGACTTCGGCATTCAGGTAGAGTTTGGCCAGCAACATCCAGGCAGCTGCCTGATCTGCGCGCCCGTACTCATTCGTTCTCGGTGCTGGAAGTAGACTCTCGAGTTCTTTCAGTTCTGTTTCAATGTATGAAAACAAGAAAGCACGGTCTTTCTGCTCAGGAAAGAAGTTACCAACGGCATCATCTTCAGTCACAAAGGGCAGATTTGCAAACATATCCATCGCGTGGTAGTAGCTCAATGCACGCATGAATCTGGCTTCAGCCTGATACATTCTGATGTTATCTGCATTCACCCCTGTAAACCCACGTTCAGTGATTTTCTCATCAGCACATTCACGGATGAATTCATTACAGAGTGATATCTGATAATAAATCCGGTTATACATGGCTGTCACAAATTCACTTGAAGCAGACCAGTCGTTCTCCCAGTAGTCTCTCAATGTACCGTCATTCCAGGCAATAACTGCCTCATCGGTAGGTAGCACCTGAGCTTTCCAATACTGACGAATATAGGTTGAAAAACCTTCATCAATGCCGCTGATATCAGGCATGCCATGAGGTCCTTGTTGACCGCTAACCGCTAATCCAGCGTATACTTTGGCCAGCACCAAATAATAGTTACTTGCGCTCTCATATACGGAGGCTGAAGTAATCTCATCTTTATCCAGCGGCATGGTATTCAGATCTTTAACACAGGATGTTAATCCAATCAAGAAAGCTGCCAGCAGGATACTGTATATTTTTAATCGTTTCATTTTCGTATTCTCCTTTCAATTAAAAATCAAGTTTCACACCAAGCAAGAACACTCTCGGACGTGGATAAACATTGTTATCGATTCCTCCAAATACCTCAGGATCCAGTCCTGAGTAGTTAGTTACCACTAATGCATTCTGCACTGTCAGAGACAGGTGTAGATCAACCGCATTGGCCAGGTTTTCGAATTGATAACCCATTGAAATATTATCCAGGCGGAAGAAAGAAGCATCTTCGATATAATAATCTGAGAAGTATCTCCAGTTGTTGAAACCTGTATAAAGTGCATTTGAACTCACATTGTTCAGATAACCTACTGAGTTGTAAGTTCCACCATAGACGCCCTGGTTTGAAGCATTGTTGTTGTAAACAAAGTTCCCCACATTGGCTCTTCCTGATAATGAAAGGTCAAAATTCTTATAATTAAATCGGGTCGATACACCCATAAATAGATTCGCGTTGGGATCGTTGTAGCGATACTTATCTTCATCAGTAATCACTCCATCGTTATTGCGATCAACGTACAAGCCTTCAATAGGTTTACCATTTGAGTCATAAACTTGCTCATAAACGAAGAAGCTATTCATCGGGTATCCAACAGAATGGATTTGAATGGTATTTCCAACACCACCCGAAATACCACCAGTGAAAACACCCAGATAATCTTCATCATCCGTAGCAGTCAATTTGGTAATTGTATTTACATTATAGGTAGCGTTGAATCCTAATTCCCAGAACATGTCTTCGGTTGAAACCGGACGACCAGTAATATTAAATTCGATTCCCTCATTGGTCATGTTACCAACATTGGTCAGAATCTGGTTGGTCAGGTTGGTGCCAGCCGGTACCGGAATGGTATTGATCAAATCTTTGGTTTCTCTTTGGTAATAATCAATAGAACCGTTGATGCGATCATTAGCAAATGCGAAGTCTAAACCCACGTTCATAGTGGTTGTTTCTTCCCACTTCAGGTTGGCATCATAGCCTTCAGGACGCAATGTTTGAATAAATGCATTGCCAAACATATACATGGCTGTGGGTTCGCTAAAGGTATATCTGGCCAGGTAAGGATAATCACCTGAGGTAATATTCTGCTGACCGGTTACACCATAACCCAAACGCAATTTCAAGTCAGAAACGGCATCCACATCCTTTAAGAAACTCTCCTCTTTAATCTTCCAGGCAAATGCTGCTGAAGGGAAAAGGCCCCAACGGTTTTCAGGAGCAAAACGGGATGAACCGTCGTTTCTCAATGTGGCAGTCAATAAGTATTTATCAGCCAGGCTGTAGTTAACACGTCCAAAGAATGAGACCAGGTAACTTTCGGTAGCATAGTCGGTGTTGTTCCGGGTCATGGTTCGCTTTTCATTGGTCTCTACATAATTACCTGCACGGTAAAAATGCTGCCATGAATAACCGGCCATAACATCAAGCTTACTATTAATACCAGTCAGATCTTTCACATAATTGAGGTAAAAGTCTAAGAGTTCATTTCGCTTGCTTTGGTTGTAAATCGCATCAACACCACCCATGGTTGGGTCTTCATTCTCCATAAACCAATTCATTACAGCATAATTAGGAACAGACACGGTACCCTTTGATTCTGACATATCTGTAGCCAGATTCAGATTGGCCCGCAAATCAGGCAATGCTCTAAATCGATAATCAAATTGGGCATTACCAATGAATCGTTTTACATCTGAAACATCATTTCGCAGCATCAGCTGAGCTACCGGGTTCTGTGTGGCAATTGTAATAGGGTTGCCATTAGGCTGTAACCAGGTGAAATATCCACCATAGTCATTGCCCTCATCCAAAACCGACTGGGTTGGATCCATGGTCACCGCTGCACCGATGGCACCGCGGTTGGCAAAACGGTTGTTTACAGCCATTCCTTTGGCTCCAACATTCACCTTGAGGTGATTATTCAGGTAGGTCGGACTCAGATTCAACGAACCGGTAAAACGATCCATGCCTGAGGTTAATAAAGTACCGTTTACATCGGAGTAACCGAAAGAAGCACGATAGGGTAGATTTTTGTATGTACCCGTAGCGCTCAAGTTGTGATCATGAGAGATAGCAGGTTGTAAAACCTCTTTCTGCCAATTGGTATTGGCATCACCCAAGAGTCCCAATGCATTCGGATTATCAGCATATTGCTCCTGGACGACAGTCCTGAACTGGTCAGCTGATAAAACATCCATTTGCTTTGAAATGGTGTGTAAAGAAGCATTTCCTGTGTAGCTCAGTTTCATCGGACCGGCAACACCCTTTTTGGTGGTAATAATAATAACACCGTTTGATGCCCTTGAACCGTAAATGGCAGCTGCAGAAGCATCTTTCAGGATGGTAAAGGTCTCAATGTCATTAGGATTAATGGTGTTCAACGGGTTTCTCATACCTGAGATTCCGTCATTGTCAAGGGGTACACCATCAACTACGATTAGTGGATCGTTACTCGCTGACATGGATGAACCACCTCGAATCCGGATAGTTGCACCTTCACCAGGAGCACCACCACCATCGGTTACCTGTACACCTGATGTCTTACCAGAAAGCAATTGCTGCGGGGCAGTAATTGCTCCTTTGTTAAACTCATCGCTACTTATAGCAGTAACCGATCCGGTAGCATCCTCTTTTTTCTGCTTACCGTAACCGATCACCACTACGCCTTCCAGTGTTTCAACTGATGGCTCCAGTGCGATGGTGATGTTGTTTTGCGCTGTGAGTACAAACTCCTGTGTCATATACCCGACATAGGATATGACAAGGGTTTCACCAACAGCCGCTCTCAATTGGAATTTACCATTCGGGTCAGTAATCGTTCCCCGGGTAGCATCTCCCTTGAGGCTAACTGATGCACCAATGAGCACGTCATTGGTCTCAGCATCAATAACCGTACCCGTCACTGTTTGCTGTGCAAAGGCGGTTTGGCCAATAAAAAGCAATAGCAGCAACGGCATGAACAGTTTTCGAACTTTACGAATCATGCGTTAAAATTTTAGTATTGAAATTAATTTTCAAGTTGGGGTAGAGTTTCATTAAAAAATTATTACCCATCCGTTATGCTTATGTAAATATACGAAGTAATAAATGTTACATCGGTACAATAGCATTATAACCCCCAAAAAACCTGTTATTTAGATGACAGAACCTCCGCTTTACCCCATTTCAAACGTTTGCGAAGGGCAATACCTTGTTGAAGCATATTTTATTTATTAATCAACAAAAACGAGCAACAAGTGCCCTGGCTACCCCAATAAAAGCTCATAATGGACTAATAAATGCACCTGCTTCAGCTAAAATCAGGATATTTGGGCCCAATAACCCCGGTCGACCCTTTCTTTGCCGAATACGAGCCTTTTTTTTCACCGGAATCCTGCTACCTTAGAGATTTCAAACGTTTTCGGACAGAATGAGCATCAAAGGACAAGTAACCATTAAAGATCTCGCCAGGGAATTGGGTATTTCACCTTCAACGGTGTCTAAAGCCCTAAAAAACAACCCTGATATCAGTGAACAAACCCGAAATAAGGTAAATGCTTTGGCCAGGAAACTAAAGTACAATCCAAATCCGATCGCCCTGAGTTTACGTTCAAGTAAGACGAAGATCATTGGTCTGGTGATTCCACAAATCGTACATCATTTCTTTTCATCAGTCATCAGCGGTATTGAAGATGTCGCTTATGATGCCGGATATAGTGTGATGATTTACCAGTCAAATGAATCCTACAACCGTGAGATGATGGCTTGTGAAACCCTGATGTCCAGCCGTGTTGAAGGCATTCTGGTTGCTCTGTCAAAAGAGACCCGGAATTACGAACACTTGAAGCGGATTATCAATGGCGGAGTACCTGTAGTCATGTACGATCGTGCATGCGATGAAGTGAAATGCGACAAGGTCACCGTTGATGATTACGAAGGTGCATACACGGCTGTCAGCCATCTGATCGCCTCGGGATGCAAACGGATAGCCCACTTTGCTGGTCCGACCGGACTCAGAATCACTGACCTGCGCCGAAGTGGTTATTTGGATGCCTTACAGGATCATAAAATGGAGATCGACCGGGACATTATCGTTTTTTGTGACAATTTTAAACAGTCATTGATCAGAACCAAGCAGGTCATGAACATGAGCAACCCACCAGATGCAATTTTTACCGTCAATGACCTAACAGCAACCGGTGTCATGAAATCATTGCACGAAATGAACATCCGTGTACCGCAAGATGTATCTTTGGTAGGCTTTTCAAACAGTCTGATCTCGCAAGTCACCAACCCGACCTTAACCACTGTTGATCAGCATGGCTACCAGTTGGGTCAGACGGCTATTCAATTGTTGCTTGATCGCCTAATGAGCCAACGCACTGAACTGCCCTATATCCATCAGGTCATCCCCACTGAACTCATCATACGGGGCTCAACCAAGAAGTCTCATCTTAAGGCTTAATTGGCCCCTTCCAAAACAGGGGCTCAAACGTTTGAAATATAAGGACACAGCCCTTCCAACCAATTGAATTTCAAATCATAATGTGCTTTTTTTAGGTAGATCCTTTGGATATTACCTAATTTTGAATTAACAGTAAAATAGCAGCTAAACATGAAAAAGCAACCGCGACTTAGTTTTTGGCAGATCTGGAATATGAGTTTTGGATTTCTCGGTATTCAGATGGGTTTTGCCTTGCAAAACGCCAATGTGAGCCGTATTTTCGAGACTTTAGGGGCCAGTATTGACAATATCCCCATTCTGTGGATCGCCGCTCCGGTCACTGGTTTGATTGTTCAACCGATTATCGGACATTACAGCGACAAAACCTGGACTCGACTAGGTCGACGACGGCCTTATTTTCTGGGTGGTGCGATTCTAGCCTCGGTGGCCCTCATCTTCATGCCCAACTCCCCCGCACTATGGGTAGCAGCCGGGATGCTGTGGATCATGGATGCCTCTATCAATATTTCAATGGAACCATTCAGGGCTTTTGTCGGAGATAACCTGCCATCTGAGCAACGAACCAAAGGCTTTGCCATGCAAAGCTTTTTTATCGGAACAGGAGCTGTGGTGGCTTCACTGCTGCCCTATGTCTTCACCAACTGGTTGGGTATCTCAAATACAGCCCCAGAAGGCGAGATTCCTCCGTCAGTGAAATGGGCCTTCTATGTAGGGGCATTTTTCTTTATCACCACGGTTTTATGGACAGTTATTCGCTCAAAAGAATATACACCTGAAGAATTGGCCTCTTTTGGTAAGAATGAAGAATCACCTGTCGAAAGTGAACAGGACCGAGGTCTTAAAAACGCACTGTCGTCTAGGAAGTTTTTCACAAGCGGATTAATCTGGTTTCTTATCGGGCTAGGTTTAACCGCCCTGGTTTATTCTCTCGATCTGGAAAAAGAGCTATATGTACTCGGGTTTGGTATAGCCGCCTTTGGACTGTTGCAACTTTTGGCTGCCTTATTTACCAATATTTCAATATCCAATGGTTTAACTGAAATATTGACCGACCTGAGGAACATGCCCAAAACCATGGGGCAACTGGCCATCGTCCAATTCTTTACCTGGCTGGCCCATTTTTTCTATGTGGATTTATACTACATCAGCCATCACCAGTCATGTATATGGAACCAGTGACACGACATCACTTGCCTACAACGACGGAGCTGATTGGGTGGGTGTACTCTTCGCTGTGTATAACGGCGCAGCTGCCCTATTTGCGTTTCTGTTACCCGTGCTGGCACGCCGCACATCACGCCGCATGACACATGCCATCGCACTGATTGTAGGCGGGCTGGGCTTATGCAGCATTTTCCTTATTAAAGATCCTAATTTGCTTATAATTCCATTTATCGGTGTTGGATTGGCCTGGGCCAGCATCCTGAGTATGCCCTATGCCATACTCACCGGTTCTTTACCTCAGACCAAAATGGGTGTGTACATGGGAATTTTCAATTTCTTCATTGTAATACCCCAGATCCTGGCCGCTACAATTCTAGGCTTCTTAACCTCCCAGGTCTTTGGTGGTAAGGCCATTTATGCCTTGGTCTTTGGTGGAATCAGCATGGTCATCGCAGCGGTTACCGTATTATTTGTCGACGATGTAGATGATAAAAAATAAGCCTGGTTATGAAAAAATACATCATAGAAGACGAATGGAAAATCATTGAAAAGGGATTTCATCCCGATTTTCAAGAAAGTTCTGAGTCTTTGTTCAGCCTTGGCAACGGTCACATGGGACATCGGGCCAATTTTGAAGAGTCGTATTCGGGTCCAACCCTCCAGGGTCACTACATGGCCGGGATTTATTATCCCGACAAAACCAAAGTAGGCTGGTGGAAAAATGGCTATCCCGAGTATTTCGCTAAAGTGTTGAATGCGCCTGCATGGATTGGTATACACCTCAGGATTGACGGACAGGAGCTGGATTTACATACGGTCACTGTAAATCGATTTACCCGTGTGCTTGACATGCAACAAGGATTGCTCATCAGAGATTTTGAAGCGACATTCAAGAACGGCCAGCGCATACAGG
>CAYUGX010000138.1:0-2136 GCA_964444375.1 uncultured Porphyromonadaceae bacterium
CAATAAACTAAATATACTCATTGTCGAAGATGAACTATTTTCTGACAGGCTTCTTGAAGAAATGACTAAAGATTTTAGTAATGAAGTTTTACATGCTGTAAATGGTTTTGAAGCTATTGAAATATGCAAGAAAAATAAAAACATTGATTTGGTATTGATGGATATTAAATTACCCAAAATGGATGGTTATGAAGCCACAAGAAAGATCCGGGAATTTAATAAAGATGTCATTATTATTGCTCAAACAGCATATGCTATTATAGGTGATCGTGCGAAAGCCCTTAAGCTGGTTGCGATGAGTATATTAGTAAACCTATCAAGGAATCAAAATTTCGTGAAATTATTTTTAAAACAATTTCTGTAAAAAAAACACCGATGTAACATCCTGTATCACATCGGCATCCGACCTTTTTTTGTACCCGGGGCCGGGGTCGAACCGGCACGAGCACTACTGGTCACTGGATTTTAAGTCCAGCGCGTCTACCAATTCCGCCACCTGGGCGTTCACTTTCAATGGTGGTGGCGGGCTTTCCTTCGTCAGGTCCGCCACCTGGGCATTCGTGTGTGTTAAAGCCTGAATGTTTTTTAATTCATCCAGGCTTATTTTCAGAGCGAGAAACGGGACTCGGACCTGCGACCCCGACCTTGGCAAGGTCGTGCTCTACCAACTGAGCTATTCTCGCTTTTGGGATTGCAAATATAGTTTGTTTTTGGAATCTCGAAAAACAAATTCAGTTTTTTTTTCTCTGTCGATGCATTATAGCAACTCAGCATGCCTAAAACAGCTACTGACATGGTCATTCACTATACCCCCTGATTGCAAGAAAGCATAAACAATCGTCGAACCAACAAACTTAAAACCTTTGTTTTTCATAGCTTTACTAATGGTATCAGACAAGGTTGTACTAGGTGGAATGTCTCTCATAGTCTTCCAGGTATTCTGAATGACTTGTCCCTCAGTAAAACCCCAGATGAACTGATCAAATGACCCAACTTGCTTTTGTAACTCCAAAAAGCACTGAGCATTTGTTATTGTGGCATGAATCTTTAATTTGTTTCTGATTATCCCCGGGTTTTGAAGTAATGATTCAATTTTCTGTGGACCGTATCCAGCAATTATTGATGGTTCAAAACCATCCAAGGCATCCCTGAAATTCTGACGCTTGTGCAAAACGGTTCGCCAACTCAGACCGGCTTGAAAGGCATCCAGAACGATGTATTCGAACCATTTGAGATCGTTATGAACAGGAACACCCCATTCTTCATCATGATACCTTATCATCAGTGAATCATTTGCTGGCCAAGCACATCTATTCATAGTTCGCTGGATAATTGTCGAAATATATCTTTTTTGTCTCACTCCATGTATCGGATGTTAGTCGGACAAAATAAATCCCATTTGTCATGCTGCCCAACTGTTCCAGGGTAGGCTTCCATTGCAAAATACCAGAAGCATGAACAACATACTCGTTGACTTCTATGTGGTCAATCACAATTCCAGAAATGCCAACAATAACTAACTGAACTGGCTCTGTGTAATCTTTTCCTAAAGGCAACTGAACGGTAATTTGACTGTGAAATGGATTGGGATACACTGATAGCTCATTCGACTGACCAATTGGAGTTAAATAAGTTCCACTAGTGGAGTTGCTTTTTTCGGGTGTGGGGCTATCAAAGAAATTCCAGTAAGGTGATCCATCGGATAGTCGACCATATGAAATATCACGACTTTGTGGCGGATAGTTAATTGAATCGATCAGGTTTGGATAGCCCCATAGATTCTGAGATAGAATAATACTCTCTCCCTGACTAGCCAGTCTGAAATCTAAATGATTTATTCCAAGATTTGGTTTTTCATCTGCTCTGAAAACCAAGAACGACTTGGCAGGAATCGTAGTAGAATCTGGTGAACAAGTAAGGATCTGATGTTTCATCATCTGTGAATCATCATCTGAAAACCATATTCTTTTATCCTTTCCATTAGAACATTCTGGGATATAACCAACTTCTTCTTGTTTTGTTGGTTCTGGATTGTCTGAAGAGCAGGCAGGAGTTGAGGCCAACCCAATTAACAATAAACCTTTCACTAATTTTTCTAACATTCTTTATAATTTGTTTATGAAATTCTTTTTCACC
>CAYUGX010000138.1:2146-12001 GCA_964444375.1 uncultured Porphyromonadaceae bacterium
AAATCTCAATCCAATCGGAGCTTAGACCATGTTCATCGAGGTAAAAGTCTCCAGAGCTAGCTACAAACTCGTTAATAAACACTCCTGAAATAATCAAGTCATCTTTTTCTTGATTTGAGGCTAACGGTGTAGGTATTTCAAAGTATTCATAATTATCGGTTCCATCAGGGTATCGCCCGTATGAGATATTTCTGTTTTGCTGTCCATAATCCTGCTCATCTATATAAGTGAATCCCTCATCAGTAAGTATTCCCAATCCTATTTCCTCACCTCCACTTGCCAGGGTAAAATTCGTATGCAACGGCCCTTTCTCATCATCGTTGTCGGCCCAGATCAGCAGATAGTCTTTGGGAGCGATCGTTGTGAGAGCAAGATCAGAATTTGGAATTTCATATTTCTGTGGATCGCTCAAATCATCGGTAAGATACATACCCCCAATGTTCAAATAACGGTCACTCCCGTTGTATATCTCAATCCAATCAGCAAATTCTCCAAATTCGTCAGGAAAATAGGTTCCTGTGCTAGCCGTAAATTCATTTATATACAGTCCGAAAACCCATTCGTTCTCGTTACTCTTACCTGGACTTCCGCCGGGCTGTTTACTCACTCTCCAATTTGCTGGATCATTGTTAATCCCATTATGATCCTCCAATTCAATTGAATAATTGAGGCTATTTGGTAGTTCAGGCCACGGAGACACTGCCTTATAATCTACTGCAACAATAGTTTGCCCATCCTGATCCAGGATAATTATCTCTTCTCCCTCGTTGTTGAGTCTACCACTATCCCACTCGTATGCAGTTACAGGTAATTGAGTGAAGTTATCACGGTTTTTAACCAGGAGAATATAATCACCAGCAAAAATTAAACTCGCTTCAAAAGTGTAGGATATCGCACCTTCAACCGATATACCTGACAAATCTATAGGATCCTGGGTTTTGTTATATAATTCTATAAATTCAAATTGAACATCTTCATTTTCTTCAATGATGGGGCGATAATGTATTTCATTAACTACCAGCCCAATATCATTTCTTTGATCATAATAAAAGGCTCCCATATCTGCACGTGTACCGTCAGGATCTGGCGTTGAAGTTGGGTCACCAGTATCAATTGCTGGTGATCCCTTCCTTAGACTAAAATCATCATTCTGAGGATTTTTAACCATGGGATCGTCCAAAATGTTTCCATCTCCCTGGATTGTATGTGAATTGCTAATGGAGTAATCTATGGTAAGATCTGAATTATCCCGTATTTGGGCGGTCTGGTCACATTCAATGATAATTGAATTTTTTACATATAAGTTTCCCCCTCCATACTGTACATCTTCAGCTGAGAATGCACCATAGGCATAATCGCATCTATAAATTGTATTGTTTGATGCATTAACGACAGCCAGGTCTTTTGAAGCAATTGCGGTTTCAGCATTTATTATCACATTGTGATTGACTGTGGCAATGGTTTGTTCACCCATGGATATTCCTTTATCCGAAATATTTTTAATGAAGTTATTGGTGATAACTAATATGGAGCCTTCAGTCCCGGCATCAATTCCATCAGTATTATCACCATAGAAATTGCTTATAACGTTGCCGCTGACCAAGCCAACTGATTCATCAAAATCTATTGCATCAACATTAGATTTGTCGCTCCCAATAAATGTACAATTAAGAATTTCGCCCGATGATTCGAAAAAATTCAAGTAATCAGCACCCGCCACATTGCAATAAAGGGTTGAATTCTTGATCACAGCATCCTCGCAATTAACTATTCGAATCGGTTCTTCAATTGAAGAAATATTAACATGATCAATAACAACCTCCGACTTGTAAGCTGTTATACCAGCCTGCTCCCTGGACGGAGTGTTGCCTTTAGTGGTGCCCGTGATCGTAACATATCCAATATAACATGAACCAGTTGCTTCATGCAAACTAAGTATCTTCCACCGTGATTGTCCGGGTTTGGGCTTTAAATAAATCGGTTCGGCTTCACTTCCGTTCATCTCAACCTCACCTTTTATTATCAGTCCGGCGTCATCATCAAACCGTATTTCCACTCCAGCCTGAACGGTTAGTTTTACACCCGATATAACTGTTACGTCCTCTTCTGCCAAGTAAGGAGAATTGCTTTTGTATAAAACTGTATTGCTTGTTATGGTAGTTGGTAATTCTGTTCCTGCAGGAATTGTATACGACATGGTCAAAAAAAACAATCCAACGAGACTCATCAATCTCCAAAATACAGTGATCAGCTTCCTCTTCATTCTTTATATCTTTATTCAATCCTAATTAAGCTTTTCGATTGCAATAATGCTCATTATAATACTGCCAGCTTACATATTTTTATTCTATCTCCGATTCTTACTTGTATGATAAAGTTACCCTGTTTGAGGCCAGTATCACGCACGGAGATCACTTTCTCAACTTGACCTGGCACTAACACACCCCTGGCAAATTCTTTGCGATGGATTAATACACCATAAAGATTATAGATATCGAGTTCCACACGCTCAGGTTTTTCCATCTCGAATCTGATTGTAAATTCATGAACTGCTGGATTTGGGTAGACCCAAAGGCCTTGCTTGAACAGCATATCTCTATCTTCAACGCTACTTGTTTGGTTACTTCTCAGTGGAGTTGGCGTCTCAAAGCTTATCCAACTGGCAGTTCCATCCCGTTCCCGTCCATACGAAATATTTGTTGATTGTGCCGGGTAAGTAATTTCATCAATAATTTCAAATGATCCCAGTCGATTTTCAGATAGTCCTATATACTCTCCTGATCCAGCGAGTTGGAAATTCGTATGCTGAATACCCAGATCAGGATCTCCACTGGGATAAATCATATAGAATCCTTTAGCCGGAATCGTTGTAGAATCTTGATCCCTTGTCGGAATTTGCCAATAACCCAGGTCACTCTCTCTGTCAGTTATGTATAATCCGCCAATGTCAATCGCTTCATTATTGTCATTATACAACTCTATCCAATCGTCGAATAAACCAATATTATTTTGATGAACTGAGCTATTTCTAGCTATAAATTCATTGATGTAAATTCCGGTAGTCGGTTCTGTGGAGGAGACATTTGACATATTTGGTGTTGGGTTGTTAAATCTGACCCATTCTCCTGCTCCATCAACACTTCGTCCATATGATATATCAGCTGTTTGATCGGTGTATTGAACACCATCAACCATGGAATTCGTATTTCCTTTCCATTTGAACAATCCAATTTCTCCACTACTACCTGACAACTTAAAATGGTAAGTGATAGGCTCCAGCATCTGCCAGATCATCGGCCCAGAATACAATAAAACTGCCTGGAGGTAAAAACAATGAATCCGCATGATCAGCAGTAAAAACGTGCATTTCTGGATCTGATTGATCTCGTGAAATTGAGAACTGTTTCAAATCAATAAAATAGTCTTTTGAATTATACAATTCGATCCAATCGCAAAAAAAGCCGAACTCATCGGGATAGGTTGACACATTTCTAGCCATGAACTCATTGATAAATAATCCTGATTGAGTGGGTACTATATTCTCTCGTCCAGGAGTACCTCCGATGAAATAACTAGGTCGCCATGATGTAATAATGGCACTAGGCAGATCAAAATCTATTAGCTCAAGACTTGGGCCTTTCCCATTTGGCCATTGTGTCCAATCTTCTGAATCATTATAGATCACTTCATTGACGATTTCTCCATCAGGATCCATAAGTATAACACTTCCATTTTCTTCATCTAAATCCCCATTGTTCCATCTTATGCTATTAAAGGATTGTCCTGCAAATTTATTCGGGTCTTTGCATATCACCATAAACTCACCTGCTTGGATGTAATCACCATTATGAAACTGATGTACAACATCCCCTGACAAAGAATAATCCTCAAGATCAATAACTTGTCCTCCTGGGTTATATAATTCAATAAATTCTGTTGAGGTACTCAGATCCGCTGGATTGTAGTGTACTTCATTTATAATTAGGTTTTTGTATTCACCTGTCTGTAAATATGGATATTTACCCATATCAGTAATTGAGCCATCGTCATCCAGGTCAAAATCAGGATCGCCAGTATTGATTGCAGGTGATCCTGGTCTCAATCTGAAATCAGAATTGCTTGCATCACTAAATCTGGGATTCCCCATACTATTTCCCTCACCCTCATGGTCTTCAGCGGTGCTTAAAACATATTCAGCAATCAGTGAAGCATTTGGGTCTACTTCAAAATCATCAGACTCATGGTCAGCTAGAATTGAATTTCTGATTCTGCCTGATGAACCATCATCTTCCACAACTATACCTGCAACATTGTTATGAATAGTCAGGTGATCCATTTCTCCTTGGGCTCCTTCTTCAATCGAAATGGCGATAGCCGCCTGCTCAATAACAGAGTAGTCAATTGAAAAGTCAGCTTCCCTTATAACAATGGCTTTATCCCCTATGGCTTCAAAAAATGAATTGGTTATAAAGATTGGCAGATCAGTATCCAAGTTACTCCCTTCATCTCCAATCCCATAAAATGAGCAATCCGAGATTGTGATAGTCCCAGTAGCATCAGTAAATCCATACGCTGAGATTGCATCCTGGTTTTTATTCGGATCAAAGTTGTCATCATCCGGCAAGAGCGTAAAATGTGTCCCATTGATCGTCGCCGGGGCATTTTGCAGCTCAATTCCAGACAGACAGTTGTACAGCACACAGTTGCTCATCTCCAGGGCTGCATCCTTTACGTGTATTCCTTTACCCAGGGCATCTATGATATACACATTGTCTAAGTATAGAGGCCGCTCACTCTCGATTACAGCCTGTTCATCAAAGACCCCGGGATTTACTCGAGAGCCATTGCCTCCTTCAATTAGAAACACGTGTGAAATCCTTGAAAATCCACTCCCTGGATGTATTTGAATACCTCCCCAGCCCTTATGAGTTTCAAGTGGAATAAATACAACCGGATTACCTTTTTCCCCGCTGATCTTAATATGGCCATCGACTGTAATATTTGAATATTCCTTTACAAAAATCCGGGTACCCGCTTCAATGGTCAAGGTAACATCTTCAGGTATATTCAAGGCCGATTTAATGTGATAATCGTGATCGGAAGTCCAGGTTTGGTTTTTGAGTATCTTCTCGCTACGTATTCTTATGGGTCTAAAATCATCAAAAGCAATTCGAATGCTATCATCATTGTAACTTACAAATAGGTCTTCAGAAAACGCAGGATTCATCCATTCCATTCCCAATCCCTTATATACCCGCACGGTTTCATCTTCAAATCCACCTTCTTGATTAATTATCAACGTCTTAGATTCTGTTATCATCTCAGGATACTGAGTGGGATCACTAATTCTGAACAAAAGCGGGATCTCTTCATTGCTAGTAAACAGACTAGGACCAAGAAGCAAGTCACTCGCTTTTATATTGGATTTTTTTGGTGTAGGTGTCTCAAATGAAATCACTTCATCATTGCCATCAGGATATCTTCCCTGGGATACATCACTTTGTGAATCTGAGAAACTCATTCGGTCAATCCTGAGCATATTTTGGCCATCACCTTCAAGATAATACAGACCTATTCGTCCTGCCGATTTTCCAAAATTCAGACCGATATGCTGAATACCATAATCAGGTCTATCATCAAGGTATAGAATGAGAAAGCCTTTAGCAGGGATCAGGGTTGAGGATCGACTGGATACCGGTATAGTATATGATATCTGGTTGTTCTCATTTTTTATCAGATAACCACCAATATTGAGGTCTCTGTTACCCATATTGTGCAGTTCGACCCATGGGCTATACTTATCCTTATCATCCAGGTAGCCTGAAGTATTGTCTAGAAGGATCTCATTAATGAAAACCTCTGAGAAATCAGGTTCATAATTCTCTCTACCAGGAGATCCCCACGCCTCATAACTTGATCGCCAATTTGCAGGATCATCATTATCATCGTACGGATCATCTAATTCAAGGCTAAAACCAACTCCATTGGCTTGGACTGGCCATGGAGATGTTGGTCCAAAATTAATTTGAGATAGGGTGTTGTTCTCTCTGTCCTTAAGTATTATTTCTTCCCCATCATTGGAAAGTTTTTCAGATCCCCAATCAAGAACCTTACAATTGAGGTCGTTATACGAATCTGGATTTGCACTCAGTACCAGGTATTTTCCTCCCTCAAGCCAGGTTCCGGTGGGAAAAGTAAAATCAAACGCTCCTGAGAAATGATGGCCAGACAGATTATAATCCTCACCTGTCGGATTAAAGAGCTCGATAAATTCATAATCCGAGTCTTTTCCTTGTTGCTCAGAAGGATTATAAAAAATTTCATTGACTATTATAAATCCGTCAGAATTACCACTCAAATAAGGATACTTTCCAAGATCTGGCAGTGTTCCATCAGGATCATTCCCCAGCGCTGGATCTCCGGCATTGATTGCGGGTGAATTGGCTTGTAAATGATAATTCTCAGAGGATGGATTGATCATTTTGGGATCACCGAAAAGATTATTCTCCCCAGGTAACACCCTTGTATCAGATATGGAATAATAGAATGTCGGATCATTGGACAGTTCATCTTTCCAGGCAACATCTGCAAATTTTGACAGGATTGAGTTCCAAACTTCGGTAGCCCCATAGATAGAGTTTTTCACAGGTCTGGCTGTATTGTAAAATGTTGAATGGATAACGCTGGCATCAGACCACCAACCAGGTATAATACCTGCATTACAATCGATTACCAGACATCGGTTGAACTCAACATCTGACCAATAGCCAGCAGAAGTAGCTTTGTCAAGTATTTCGAAGAAGATGGTATTATAAATCAGTAAATCAGTGGCTAGCATATCAATCCCATCGTCCTCAACATTGGCTATTACGCAATTGGTTAGGGTATGTGGAGGCTGACCGTCATTCAACGCTTTCCAGAAATAGATTCCGTCATTGTCATTGCTTTCACGTAACTTGTCCTGATCGGGAATATCAACAATCCAGGTTCTGTCAACCTGGGTAAACGATTGTCTGAACTCTGGACCCATGGTAGAGGTAGCAAACAGCGAATTTTCGACGTGTACATGTGTCAGGAGAGATCCGAATGCCTTCCCTACATTCTCTATTATGTACGTATTATTCAGATAGATTTCTGCCTCAGCCGCCATTATTACTGGCTGTGTTTCAGTATGGAAGAAGAGCTTACTTGTATCACCACCTCCGTGAAAGAAGAAAGCATAATCTATGGTTGATGGTACATCTACATTTCTAATTTCAAGCCCGCCCCATTTCTCGTCGGGTAAATTTGACATAAAGACAACAGGATTCATGGCGGTTCCATTGATTGCAAGTGGACCTTTGCAGACTATATCGGCTTTTTCGCCCAGGTGTATTCTTGCTCCTTTTTCAATAGTTAGAGATCCGTTCGTCTCAATAGTCAATCCGGTTGGAATATAATAATCAACATCTGATTGCAGGGTTAAATCTGTATTGTACAGATGCGTTAGTTCAACTATTGGAATAGTTTCCTTTACTTCAACAACTGCAGCGTCATCTAATCCTTGAATTTTTATTTCAACATGGCCTGAACCAGTTATTTGGACGACCGCATACCCAACTCCTTTTGTAAATTTTATAGTCGATGGGCTTATTGTACCTACATCTACAGTTAATTCTTTTTCACCGTGAAACCCATAATCAACAGTACCATCTGTCTTATAAATTTTAGCATAAATGGGCAACCAATCTTCTGACTTTGCTGTTGTGGGAGTGATTATGAAATTTGATGGTGGAATATTTGTCGCTTTTGGTGATGGATCTGAAATTTCTGTCCAGCTTCCTTCACCGTTCGGGAAACGCCCCAGTGAATACCCTTCTGTTTGCAGAGCGTAATCGACGTGATCCAGGGTTGTCAACCAGCCTGGGAATCCCATGCTCAAAGTAATACTTCCTGAATTAGCAGATAATTTGAAATTAGCATGAAGACCGCCTTTTTCCTCGTCATTATCAGCCAAAACAAGTAACATATCGCTTGGATTAACAGCGGTTAGCGCTCCCGTATTGTGTTGAATCTGCCATTTCAATGGATTAAATGGGTCATCAGACAGGTACAATCCATCAAGATCTACGGCTCGACTAGCGCCGTTATAAATCTCGATCCAGTCAACTCCAGACAAATACCCTTCTTGGCCCGAATTCGCACTAAACTCATTCAGCTTTACTTGCTCAAAAAGTATTGAATTTCTAAGATTAGGAGTCCCTCCCAATCCCAGACTCGCTTGCCAATTTGCTCCTTCATTATTGTCAGATCCAGTATCCAGTAGCTCAATGGATTCCCCATTAAGATTGTCTAAATCTGGCCAGGGTGCTGTTGTTAAATAATTGACCTGATCAACAATATCACCATCAGGAGTCTTTAAGCTAATTAGTTCGCCCGATTCTGACAAATTGCCTGAAACCCACTCGAAAACCTGGCCTTCTATGAAGTCGAAATTGGTTTGATCTTTTACAATAATGATGTGCTCCTTAGGCCCAATAAGGGTTGTTCCTGG
Organism: uncultured Porphyromonadaceae bacterium; assembly: GCA_964444375.1. Classification (GTDB taxonomy): domain Bacteria; phylum Bacteroidota; class Bacteroidia; order Bacteroidales; family UBA12481; genus JABHCC01. The sequence continues at coordinate 10,680 of CAYUGX010000138.1, forward strand.
AAAAACAAATGAGATCCCACTTGTAAAGGCATAACCGGTAATATCTACCTCCTTATCAGAAATATTGGTTATTTCTATAAAGCTTGCCCCTTTCCCTCCTTTGTCACCTGGGGGTGAATATGATAATTCAGAAATTACTATTTGCGATTCACTGATGGCTGCAAATTCAGCTGTTAAAGTAAAGTCACTTGACTTGCTTAATGATATTGGATTGATTGGAGATTCGCCTGATGCCTGACCAGTCAGAATCAAGTCAAAACTTAAGTCATTTGAAGATGGTACATCCTGATGCACCTCAACTGCAATCAAATTTGAACCCGCCTGAAGAACACTGGGATCAATATCATAATCATAATATTGCCTTTCTTCTGTCCATCCTGCCATTGTACTGGCAAGGGTTTGGAATGTTATGTTTCCAGAGGGCATGTTCGATCTAATTACTTCCTGGCCATTCACATAAACAATAGCACCATCGTCTCGTAACAGGTTTACGGACAAGCCAACGAAAACAGTTGGGTCGTTAACTGTGAACTCCTTCCTAAAATAATAAGTAATGGAACCTTGATTAATCTGGGTATCATTTTCATTGGCAAATCCCAAATTGGCATGTCCCTGAGACCAATTTCCATCATCAAATCCAGGATCTCGCCAGCCAGTTCCCTGATCTGATCCGTCATCTAAATATCTCCATTCTGACTTTGAGGAAATTATCGAGACGCCATTGCTTGAACCAGTCTCCCATCCAACAAATTCAAACCCTGCTTTGGGTATTGCTTTAAACTGTAATTCCTGTCCTTTGGTAAATTTCCCGTCAAAACTTGCGGCAGTTAGGGTAACATCATCAGCAATAATATCCCCACTATTCTCTGGTGAAACCTGAATAGTCCCGCTAATAAAACCCGAGAGATTAAAAAACTTTTCCAGATGTTGTCGGTTGATAGGTGACCTGTTCATTGCATAACTCCTCGCAATTTGCACCTTATTCCTCCAATCTGCCTTACTCGTGATCATACCTGGGTAAGTTCCTCCCCATTTTTGAAGATGGCGATTTATTTGGTCTTCAATTCCATCCTCAAAACTATCAATGAACGGGACAACTCGATTTGCATGAAAGACAGTTTGATCCAGTGTCATTAAACGTTGGATAAATCGTTGTTTAAAACCCTCGTTTGCAAGCAAATTATAAAAAACAGGGTCATCTCTACCAATTCTCTCCAGAATATCGAGATTAACCAATGAGTAACCATAATCCAGATCAAACAACAACCATTTAAATTTTCCATCAGGGGTTCTGGGTCTCCAAACTCTTCGGTTGTGTTTCC
>CAYUGX010000139.1:0-11999 GCA_964444375.1 uncultured Porphyromonadaceae bacterium
ACCTGATCCAATCCTTGTTTCCAATAATCAGGTATTTTTGAGTAGCCCAGCATGGTTCCCAGTATTCCGGCAGCACTAGCCGGATTGCAGTCAGAATCCTGCCCGCATCGGGTACTGATATCAATGGTTTTACCATAATCACCCTCACCATACAGCAAGCCAATTACAATATAGGCTGCAATGATTTTTGCATCGATGTTGAAAGGGGAAAAGACTCCATCCGGACAACCAATATCAAATCCCCATTTGTCTTCACAAGCCTGCCAGGTTTTCGTCCAGTCATCTGGATACTCCTGGTACCAGTCGATAACATCAGCAATGCACCTATAGAATGTGCTTTCTTTCGGTATGGCCTCGAGCCCTTCTGTGACGATGACAGTTACCTCATCTCTTACAAATGCCAGTGAATACATGGCAGCCACATAAACACCACCATACCAGCCGTCACCATAATTCATGATGTGACCGATGCTGTCGCAAATGATTGACGCCGCATTAACCATCCCGGGAGACATGAGGCCGGCAAAATCAGCTTCAATCTGAAAATCGATGTCATCTGCATGTGGATTATTCTCCCAGTAGCCTGAGGCTGGAGGTAATATCCCATTCAATATGTTGTAACGTGCCGCCTGATTGGCATGCCAGAGTTTATACTCCGCCTCGGCAAATGCTTTGGCATGAGAAAGAACCGGCGCATCCAGCCCTTCTTTTTCAAATACATCTACAAAAGTCAGGTCCATGTAAATGTCATCATACAAACCGGGCGCATTTTCAAAGTACCACATCATTCTGCTGTCATCCCAGGGAATGATGGTGTCATTCGGAATCATCCGTTGCTGGTATCGAAATTCCGTTGGACCCCCGTAGGTGCATCCAATGACCTGGCCGGCCCAGCCTCCTTTGATTTTGTCTAACAATATTTCCTGAGATAGAGTATGTGTATTGGGCTGTTGACAAGCCCCTAATCCAACTAAAACAGATATAATGAGCGCTATCCTGGTATTCATAATCATCTGGTTTTATAATAATTCAACAACTTGCATTGTAAGGTTTCTCGATTTAGCAACTCGTTTTCCATCTACCCAAACCTGTAAACCCTTTCCCATTTTGTATTTACTACCATCCCGGTCCCAAATGATGGTGATAAGATGTCCCTTATAGGGCACATGATCCAGGCAAAACCAATCCCAGTCCTCCGGAATCAACGGATTGATCTCAAAAGATGACTGCAAGGTTGGCCTGAGGCCGACCAACCCGGTAATAATCAAATCACAGTAGGTTGAATGGTTATAATAGATACCACGTTCCTGAAAACGATGACTATACCCCTGTACCTCCATCCGAGTGCGAGCTAACCAATCACCATTATAAGGATTCAGGTTTTCATCAATCCAGAATTGTTCACTTATAAGGGTATCTCCTTCCGGAGGGATTTGTCTGAAGCGATGTGAATGGGTGTAAATCTTTAGGGTTTCAAAGTAGTCATCCTTAGTTATGTATTCCTGCTCGTAATTGTTCAATACGTTCGCCAGGGCTGTGAGGGTTTGCGAAGTAGCAAATGGCCAACTGGGTCCATTCCACTGACATTCATGGCCCTGATAATTAATCCTGAACCCCGGATGCCGTTGTTCTGTCGTTGTAGGGCCAAACGGGGCATAGAATCCGTCAGTATCCATCAATTGTTCCCAGGCAACTTCATAACCCTGACCCGGCGGAACCAATTCAAGATACCAGGGCACATAGCCCAATAGTTCACGACAACTACTCAAAGAATCAGTCCCCCGAGGCATCACCTTAAAAAATTCATCAACCGGATCCCAAAGTTTATCTATCGTCTTATCTCTTATTTCTTCTGCCCTTTGTTCAAACTGACGACTGATGACTGACGACTTATGACTAAGTGATGCGATATACCCAATCGCCTTCGCATCAGCAAACATATAGGTATTAATCGTCGGCCGTGTCCCATGGCCCCCAACAGCAACCTCCATTCCATCCTGTCCATCATATTGCCAGAAAAGTCCGTCAGACGCTAAGCGGAGATCTTCCCATTTTTCGAAATTCCTGACCAAATCCGGCAGGACATCAAGAAGAATAGAATCATTCGGATGAACCTGGTGGAGACGTAAATAACTATCGGCTATCCAAAAACTATATCGGTGAGGATCGCCTCCTCCGCGCAACCAGAATTGACCGTAATCCCTGAGGATGGAGGGATCATGCAGCCACCGGCCCTCTCTGAAATGATGAGCGGCAGGGCAGGGAATACTGTTGTATTTCCCAGCCCACGAAACATTAGGCATAAATTCAGTGATGACATAACCATCCATGCTTTTCTTGATGTGTTTGCGGAAGGTCCACCAACGATAATAATAAACGGCTTCAATTTCTTTATCTGGACATTCAAAAAGGGGAATATTTGCCTTCAAAAAATCCCAACTATCTTGATTTGAGATCATCGTCGTATTGGGCACAACATTCAAGTGTAAGTTGAGGGTGTCTTCCTGGTTGAATTGCTCGATGTAATGCGCAAATTCATCATGAACCAGCACAGTATTGGTTGGTTTACTACAACCGAAAAGCCACAGTATGATGAATCCCAAGAGAGACCAGCGGATGAATGAATTCATAGTAATGAAATTTTATAGCAAGATAGTACTATTAGCCTTACATAATATTCCGTATTTTGGTAGAGCCAAAAGAAAAACTGAGTGGATAAGCAATGGATACGCCACATGACTTAACGGCCTGGGTGAATGAATACACCGCTCCAATGGTGAGCTGGGCAATCAAGCGAACAGCTGATCCTGATTTGGCTCAGGACCTGGTGCAGGAAACCTTTATGGCCGCTGTGGAACGAATCAGCAAATTTGAGGGAAAAAGCAGCCCGAAAACATGGCTTTTCTCCATCCTGAGTAACAAAATCGTTGACTACTACCGGCGAAAGGGCCGGGAAGCCAAAACAGATTTTGATTCTGTATCAGACTATTTTGATGAAGACGGTGGCTGGTTGAAACATTCACAATCGGGGCCATGGACCAACAGCGATGAGCACCTGCTAGATAATGAGGAATTTGTTCTGGTGCTTGAAGATTGCATCGACAGCCTGCCAGATCTTTGGAAAACAAGTATCCGATTGAAGTATCTTTCAGAAAAGAAAGGAGAAGAAATTTGTCAGGATCTCGGTATCACTCCGTCAAACTACTGGCAAATCGTAAGAAGGGCGAAGCTCAGTTTGCGTGATTGCATCGATACGAATTGGCGTTAAATGGTGAAGAATGAAAAAGATTATGAACATGTTATTTCTCTCCTGTCTCAAAGCTACTGAGCTCATAGAGAAAAAGTTTCATGTAAAGCTTAATGTGAAGGAGAAACTCCAGCTCAAAGTCCACATGTTGATGTGCGAGGCCTGTGAACTGTACGAGAAACAAAGCGCTCTTATTGATCAGGGGGTTTCTGAGCAGATCAAAAATATTCAATCTCCTAAGGAGGTCGAAGCCCTTAAAAAACAAATCATCCATAAGCTGAACCAAGCTTAGACCAGAGATCACCTTGTCAGGTTTACCTACCTGCAGCGACCAAATACCAGTTAACGGTATTTGGAAATGAAAATCAACAAAACAAAAACGATTTACTTTTTGGCTTTGTGGCTATTCCCACTGTTCAGTTTGGCTCAGCACGATGACTATGGCCAGCTCAGCGCTGAACAATTCCATCAGAAAATACTAACTACAGAAGGCGTGTTGTTGGATGTGCGCACCCCAGCCGAATACGAGCAAGGCTATATCGAAGACGCGGGCAATTTGAATTACTACCTGCCGGGATTCAAAAAAAGACTTCAACTCCTACCTCAGGATACACCCATCTATGTATACTGCAATACAGGATATCGCAGTGAAAAGGCCGCCAAGTGGCTGGCTAAATATGGGTATACCCAGGTTTTTAATCTCCAGCATGGTATATTAGATTGGTACCTGCATGATTTGCCCGTTCTGGTGGATCCATCAGCCAAGCTAGATAAGACCGACCAGTTTACCATGGAGGACTTTGAGCAACTGATAGCCAGTGAGTCACCCGTGCTTATCGATTTTTATGCTCCCTGGTGTTCTCCTTGTCTGCAAATGATGCCCATGATTGATTCATTGAAAGTTGATTTATATCCAGCTATTCATGTGACTAAGGTCAATGTCGATGCCAGTCGACAATTGACTAAAGAGTTGGGCCTGCTGACAGTTCCAATGTTTCGCTTGTATAAAAAGGGAGAGATGAAAGCGATTCTAAGCGGAAAGCAGTCAAAAGAAAGTCTGCTGCTCTTGGTTCAGGATTCAAAAGTAATTTCACAATGATTGTCAGTTTTTTCCAACTATGACGACAAAAAAGAACAAAAAGAATAAGTCATGAACAAAAAGAAAGCTATTCGCATTGTGTTGGTTCTAACCCTTGTAGGGATTTTGGGCGGAGGTGGGATAGGATACTATCTCTACATGATGCCACATCGCGACATTACTAAATCAGAAGTAGACTACAGCGTAGGAGCATCTGAACTGGTTACTGAGTTTCTTAGCGATTATTCAGAGGCCAATGAAAAATACCTCGCGGCAGACGGGGATTCAAAGATCCTTGAAGTTACCGGGCAGGTCGCTAAAGTCTACAAAAACATGGACGAACAGTGGGTAGCAGTCTTAAAAAATGAACAAGATCAAGCCGGTGTCTCTTGTTCATTCAATTCTGAACTAGAGCTTGATGAGCAAAAATTGCACGAAGGGAATCAGATTAAAGTAAAAGGGGTGATCCGGTCAGGAGCTTCCTATGATGACGATTTAGGATTTTATGAGCACGTGATTATCGAAAAATGCATACTCGTATTATAGATCTTTTCATGGTTGTGTTGGCCCTGCAATTGGTCAGCTTTGGTTCGTCATGTTTTGCTGATGATCCAAAAAGAAACGAGACTACCCTTTTTCATCTCGATCGAAACCGGGATACCGACCGGGTTATTTATGCACTTAACCAAACGGAGAATGGACTGGTTGACCAGGATCGTCCCATTGAGGTGTACTGGTTGAAAAACAGCGACATGGGAAATCGTGAACCTTTAACACGAATTCAACAGAAATACGGATATGGGGTAAAGGTGATCAAGCAAGATGAACATGCTGTTTATTTTCATTTAGCTGCCCTACCGGATCAGGTATTTGTGGCCAGGGCAAATCTGACAGGTGTTAAAGGCTTTATCCGGAAGGGGACAAAAGAGATTGAAATCAGGCGCTTGTTTGTTCACTTCAAGGGGAGTTCATATTGGAACCCCGTTGTTGACAGGATTGATCTGTACGGGCTTGACAAAAATCGAGATGAAATACAGCTGGAGAAATACTATCCTAAAAAATAATAGCATGAACAATAAATTAAAACTGCTTACGATTGTGCTTTGCCTCAGTTCCTCAACCTGGGCGCAGAGCTACCAAACTAAAATGGATGTCGAAGGATTAGCCGTGGGTGATAAGGTTGAAAACTTCATAGCCTCTGATGCGGAAGATAAAGTATTTAAGCTCAGTGAAGCACTTGAAGAAGGGCCCGTTGTATTGATATTTTACCGCGGTCATTGGTGTCCGTATTGCAACCAACATCTGGCTCTTGTTCAAGACAGTTTGCAATTAATTCAGGAACTGGGAGCACAGGTGATTGCTGTTTCACCGCAAAAGCCCGATTATATTAACAAAACAGAAAAGAAATCTGGTGCACGATTTACCTTACTGTATGATGAAAACTATACCATAGCTGAAGCCTTTGGCTTAGATTATGTACCTCCTGCGAACAAGTTAGTAACCTATAATCTGTTCAACAATGCTGAATTGAAAGAAGCGCATTCTGATGAATCTCAGCGGCTGCCCATACCGGCAACCTATGTAATAAACCAGGATAATCAGGTGACATGGAGACATTTTGATCCAAATTACAAAAAGCGTTCTTCGGTAGGCGAAATTATGCTAGCTCTCTCAAGAATTTATTAAATGACCATGGAGACAAGCTCACTTATAAAGACGAAACCCACTCAATTCAGACAGGTGGTTGAGCCATTGGCAGTTGAAATTGAAGCAACGGTTCATTCGAAACCGGTGAATACACCGCAAGACAATCTACTGATGGCATCATTTGCAAAGATCAGGCACTACTTGAGTAAGCAGGAGAACGATAGCGAGTCGGTGGTTGACTATCAGGATCCCACTCAGCTGGCGAATCGTGTCGAATTCAAGATCCCGGAAGAAGGGGTTGATCAACCCACTTTTTTGAATTTGCTGGATCAATACCTGCACTATTCAGTGAAAACAGGAAATAAGCAGTTTCTGAACCAATTGTATTCTGGCTTTAACCTGCCGGGATTCATTGGTGAACTCATTACCGCCTTGACCAATACCTCAATGTATACCTATGAGGTGGCTCCTATGGCAACCTTGATAGAGCAAGAAATGATCAGCTTGATGAATGGTTATACCGGCTTTGAGAATGGAGATGGAATATTTCTGAGCGGAGGGAGTAATGCCAATATGGTTGCCCTTTTTTCGGCCCGGAACCGGACTTATCCCGATGGTCGATTTACTGGCTATGATTCAGGCCTGAAGCTGACTGCATTTGTGAATGAACATGCACATTATTCATTTGAGACAGCGGCTAATCTATTAGGCTTGGGAGCAAAAAGTGTGATTAAGGTCGCAGCCGATAAACAGGGAAGAATGCGTCCGGATGCTTTAGATCAGGAGATTGAGCTGTCTAAATCCAGAGGTGAAAAGCCATTTTTCATAGGAGCAACCTGCGCCACTACCTTACATGGTGCATATGATCCCTTAGACAAGATAGCTGATGTGGCCGAGCGCCACAGCTTGTGGCTCCATGCAGATGGTTCTTTTGGAGGCTCACTGGTGTTAAGTGAAGACAATCGCTATTTATTAAAAGGGCTTGATCGAAGTGATTCATTTGCATGGAATCCACATAAGTTGATGAATATCCCATTGATCTGTTCGGTATTGCTGACAAGAGATAAGAAAGCACTCTATCATAACATTACCGACATCAATGCGGATTATATTTTCCATGAGATTGATGCCATTGAAGACTTGGGGCAAAAATCCATTCAATGCGGTCGAAGAGTTGACGCAACAAAACTCTGGTTTGCATGGAAGTACTTTGGTCGTGATGGTTATCGCGATCGTATTGATCATACTTTGGAAATGGCCAGGTATGCCGCATCTGTGGTTGAGGCCCACCCTCAATTGGAGCTTCTTGTAGACCGTCAGTCATTTACTGTCTGTTTCCGTTACCGCTCAGATTCGCGTTACGAGCCAAACGATTTTAATCTGCGACTAAGAGAACAACTCAGGAAAAGCGGATTATCAATTGTCAATTATGGCTATTTGGGCGATCAGTTGACCTTGCGGCTTGCGGTTACCAATGGGGAGATCCAGAAGGAGGATGTTGATCAGTTTTTTAGTCAATTGTTACAAGCTGCTGTGGATTTAAGCATGAATGGTGATGGTAAAGAACAGATTGAATAAGAGAAAAAGCGGTTTTATTATTGCTTTGGCCTGGCCCGAAACCCTGTGCAAACAGGCTGGAGGTTGGTATGAATCGATTACCCGACTATTGGGAATCAACAAATACGGCTATTACCGTGTGGGTCATGCGGCACTGGTTTTGGTAGATGGATCAAGCGGACAAGGTCACTATTTTGATTTTGGACGTTATCATGCCCCATACCAGCACGGACGAGTAAGAAGTGCGATTACCGATGATGACCTCAAGATATACGCGCGTGCCGTTTTCAATGAAGCAGGAGACCAGATCGATAATATGTCCTCAATATTGGATGAGCTGCAGCGGAATGAGGCTTGTCATGGTGAAGGTATCTTGTTTGCCTCCTGCCTGTCCATTGATTATGGTGCAGCCTTGAAAGAAGCGTTGAACATGCAAAAAGCGAATCCACATGCATACGGACCTTTTACCCAACCCGGATCAAATTGTTCAAGGTTTGTCAATCACATTATCCGGTCGGGTCGTCCCGATTTTTGGACGTGGATTAAGCTCAGGATCTTGGTACCATTGACGCCAACACCAATGAATAATGTTAATGCTCTCAGACATAAACAAAGCGTTTGGCCACTAAGAGTATCTCAAATGACTCCGAATGCCGCTGAATTTGATCAAGTCAATCTTAAGTCTACCATCCCAATGCCTGTAAAGCCGAGTCAATTGAATGGTTCTTCTCACTGGCTGAGTGGAGAGGGTGCTGGTTCGTGGTTTCAGGTAATACCCAATGGATCATCAACCGAAATCAGACGTTATTCGCCTACCGGTGAATTAGAATGTTCGTCATTGATGGAGAAACTCCCAAAGACCTGGTCGAGCAGGATGTCAGACCTGAGCGTTACCTATCCCAGTGATTGTAGTCAAGTCACCCTGACCGATAAGATAAGCACAATTCAACTTATACGAATTGCCAGGTGATTGTGATGGATTGGTTGTGGCACATACTATTTGGATTTGTTGTTTGTGTGATTGGGGCTTTGCCGTTCGGCCTGGTTAATCTCAGCGTAATAGATTTAACCGGACGGGGAAAAGATAAACAGGCCAGACAGGTGGTTCATGGAGCTGCACTCATTGAGGTTGTTTTTAGTCTAGTCGCACTCACAGCAGGTAGTTTTTTGAATGAACTGGTAAAGCAAAATACCTGGTTAAATCTCTTTATCATCCTGGTACTCCTGGTTGGAGCATTCTTATTCGTCAGCAGAAGAAAAGAGCGAGTGGAGCGTCAAGTGGCTTTTGCACAAGGTTTTATACAGGGATTGTTTCTGAATGTAATTAGCATCCAGGTATTGATGTACTGGATTTTGGCCGTCACAATGCTGGCTGCCAATTCACTTCTTGAATTCTCCATCGGATCAATTGTATCTTTCTTGATGGGTGTGTGGTTGGGAAAATTTGCAGTGCTTCGGTTTTATATGTTTGCCAGTCGTCACCTGTTAAGGCGTTTTACCCACTTGTCTCGTCACATCAATCGAATTATTGCTGCCCTATTACTCATTGTAGCAGCCTTTCAGGGTGCTCAAATCCTGTTCTGATCCTATGTTAAAGTTCTGCCTGCCCGTGTTATCTGTTTTATACTTGTTTTTGTATCCACAAGCTGTGGTATCCCAAGTCGATTCAAACAAAAAGAAAGCACTCCCAACAGGCTTCTCATGGGGAGGAACACCGATCCTGGCCTATGATGCTGATCTGGGCCTAAAATATGGTGCATTGATTAACCTCTTTGATTACGGTCAGCCTACCGTTTTTCCAAGCTACGAGAACTACACCAATCTTCGCCTGTTTCATACAACCAAAGGAACATCAAACCTGTCTGCCTATTTCGAGAGTAATACGGCAATCAAGCCTGGAAAGTTGATTGCTGAGCTTTCTTACATCAATGATCAATTGCTTGATTTCTATGGTTTCAATGGACTACAAACCCTATACAATCAATCAATTACAGATGATGAAGATCATGAATTCATCAATGTCTACTACTATAAACACCAACGTAGATTGATCAGGGCCAGAGTCGATGCACAGTTACCCGTTGTCTGGAGTAAGTCAAAACTTTTTGCTGGAATCGCCTACAAACAGTACCGGATTGATGAAGTGGATTTTGAAAAGTTTGGATCTGAGTCAGATGATCCGCAGGTCAGTCTTTACCAGCAATTTACAGACTGGCAACTCATCAACCCTGATGAGGCAATGGGAGGCTCTCTGGCTCAGTTTACCCTGGGTTATTTATATGATTCACGTGACAATACCATCAATTGTCGAACCGGATTTTGGGTCGAGACCTACCTGGTTCATACACAGTTGTTGCACATAAAACAATCATTTACTAAGCACATCGCTTCGCTGCGTTATTATCACTATTGGCCTTTTAGTGATGCTGTGTTGGCCATTCGACTGAGTACTCAACATCGATTGCAGGGGAGAATCCCCTTTTATGCACTCAACACTTTTTATGATACCCGACTTGAGCAAGATGGATTGGGTGGAGCATTTACACTTAGGGGAATTAATCGAAATAGAATTGTTTCTGATGGCTTTGCCTTGCTCAATACCGAGCTTCGAAAGTCAATTTTCAATTTCAATCTTACCAGGCTTCGTTGGCAGATCGATCTGTCACTGTTTGGTGATTTGTCTTATTTGACTCAATACCATGAGTACGATCAATCACGCATTCCACTCTCAGACAAAGATAGGCTGATCTCAAATGCCCCAAATAGGTTCAATTTTTCTTTTGGTCCCGGATTGTACCTGATTTACAATACGAATAATGTTATTTCAGTCAACCTGGGCTATTCTCCAGATAATCAGCTTGGTAAATATGGGTTGTATGTGGGTTCGGGTTTTCTTTTTTAACTACCGGATTTTTTTTTGTCTTTTCTGTCAGGTTTGGCAATCACAGCGACTAAAGGGTAAAACAAACATTTTTTGAAAATGAAAAGAGTAGGATTTATCACTTTATTAGTAGCAGCTTTTATCGGATTCACTGCTTTCTCAACATCAGCAGATAAACTGGTAAGCAACAAAACACACATCAAATTTTTCTCAACTACACCGGCTGAAGATATTGAGGCAAATAACTATGCTTCGGTAAGCACTATAACACCATCAACAGGAGCGGTTGTTTTCTCAGTACCGATGCAGGGTTTTGAATTTGAGAAGGCCCAAATGCAAAAGCATTTCAACAACGATAAATTCTTGGATACCAAGAAATTTCCAAAGGCCAAACTAACCGCCAAGATTGTAAATCTTGATGAGGTAGATTTTTCTACAGACGGTACCTACAAAGCCCAAGTGGCTGGTGAATTAAGCATTAAAGGGGTGAGCAAAGAAATTAAAGAAATGGGAACCGTTACCGTAAAAGGAGATGAGGTATCGGTGATGAGTAAGTTCAATGTTACCCTGGCTGATTTTGGTGTTTCGTTTAAGAAAGGGAAACCCTCGACGAATGTTGCCAAAACAGTAGAAGTAACGGTGCATGCAGTGTATTCCGCAGAATAAGGTTGATTGAGGGGTTGGATAAGGGAGAGAGGTTGCCGCAAGGCAGCCTTTTTTTGTTTAGCTGCTCAGCTCCAATCTGAAGCCAAAAACAGGCAACTCACCTTGCATGAAATCCAGATCAGTCGATCGCCTGAAACCCATTCTTTCATACATACCCCAGGCAGTCTCCATCGATTTGGTGGTGTGGATGACGACTTGTTTTATTCCAGCTTCCATGGCTCGATCAATGCAGGCCTGGGTCAACAACCTCCCCAAACCCTTTCCGCGAGCTTCATGATCCACAGCCAACAAGCGAAATCCGGCAGCATCTTTTACCTGGGTTGCGCTGCCTCCTGATCCATAATACTGCATATCATAAAACAAAACTACTGCTCCATGCAGGCCTCCCTCAACTGAAACAGCTACTAACAATTCTGTTTTTGGCTTTTGACTCCAAGTACCAATATGTCGAAGCATATCGTAATAGGCTGGTTGCTCATCGGGATTCGGAAATCCTTCCAATTGCGAATAAACTGAAACCATGAGTTGCCCAATACGCTCAAATTCATTTGGCTCAGCGATGCGAATGGTGTATTTTGATTTCATTGGTGAAATACTGTTTGAAGGTTAATAATCAGCGCCTTCCAGCAGCCACTTTAAGTTGAAGACAGCTACACTGGTTTCATCGTAGAGTTTATCTACTCCTCCCTCGTACAATAGGTAGATGTTGCCAACTGTATCGGCCGCCAGTGATGAATAAGCACTCAAACCTGGGTCAATCATGCGTTTGACAGGCCAGGTTTTACCCCCGTTGAACGATACCCAGATCGTCATCTGGTAGCGCCAGCCGCCCTTCCAATCGGGTGTGCTAAAGAGCAATACATCACGGGCTTCAGTCACCCCATCCGGTAGGCGGATCAAACCCGCACGACAACCATAGGAAG
>CAYUGX010000140.1:0-11965 GCA_964444375.1 uncultured Porphyromonadaceae bacterium
CATGGGTAGAATTCGAGGAGGGCGGGATGTACCTTCTTGGTGGGATTCATTTCTTAAAAGGCAGTCACAGCAATGAAATTGATCATGCGATTATCAAGAATGCCATAAAAGGAATACAGGTTGACTCTCTTGTGAGCCTTGATCAACCCACATTGACTTTGTCAAATACTGTGATCGAAAACATGACAGTTACAGGTATAGATGCGAGAAGCACCACTATTCTGGCGAGTAATTGTGTAATTGCGAATTGTGGAACCCATTGTGTTGCACTCATTTTAGGTGGAGCCTATGAGTTCTACCACTGTACCATATCAAACAATTATGGAATTGGAGCCCGAACTCATCCAGCCTTGGTGCTTAATAATTTTTATGTGTATGAAAACCAGGCTTATATATATGATCTACACAATGCAGTTTTTGCAAACTGTATCATAACGGGTAGTCGTCAGATGGAAATTGAAATGTGGAATACCATCGATGATATTCCAGTCGCTGGTGAGTTTAATTTTGTTTTTGATCATTGCCTCGTTAAAGTTGATACGCTCAATACAGACAATGAAAACGAGTGGAAAAGCATCATTAAAAATATTGATCCCAGATTTGTATCTGTCGCTGAACATGATTATCACCTGGATACCTTATCGTATGTAAAAGATAAGGGGCTCATAGATTTTGCCCGTTTTTTCCCCAGCGACCTGGATGGTAATAGCCGAGTTTCAGATGAGGGGCCTGATATAGGTGCATATGAAAGAATTGAAAATCAGTAAGTCCTGAAGTATGAGAATACTTGTTAAAGCCACGCTTTTTCTCGGAATTGGCGTATTGATCGCTGGATCTTGCGAAAAACAAGATCCCCCAGTCATCGTGGATTCAAATCCCTACCATTCGATCTTATTTTATAATGTGGAGAATTTGTTTGACACCCTTGATCATCCAGAAAAGCCCGATGAAGAATTTACTCCGGAAGGTGATAAAGAATGGAATACCCAGAAATATTATCATAAAATCAATAAGATTGGCAGGGTACTTAAAGAGATTGGCACTGAGCAATGGCCAGTCGTCATTGGTTTATGCGAAATTGAAAATCGTCAGGTTCTTGAAGATCTAATTCTATCTGATCAACTTGCAGGGGCAGATTATGCGATTGTGCACAAAGAATCACCAGACTATCGGGGTATTGATGTAGCTCTTCTTTACCGACCAAACCTATTTAATTTGATCGACTACCATGCCTGGTCGGTCTGGTTTCCATTTGATATCAATTATAGCACTCGAGAGGTTTTGTATGTTGTGGGTGAATTGGCTGGTATGGGAAAACTACATGTCTTAGTAAATCACTGGCCATCAAGGTCGGGTGGGGAAATTGAGACACGACCCAAACGGATCTTTGTTGCTGAGATGGTGAGAACCAAGATCGACAGTATTTTATCTACTGAACCTGATGCCAGGATTGTGGTTACTGGTGATTTTAATGATGAACCCAATGATTTGAGTATTGTTTCGGGCTTGTCAGCCTGGACTGATTTTAAAAAACCCAAGTCAGCGCACCTCTATGCCATTTCTCATGATCTCCAGATTAACAGTGAAATTGGAAGTTATAAGTACAAAGGAAACTGGAATATGCTCGATCAGTATGTTGTTTCAGGATCTCTGCTTGACACAACAAAAACCCTCTATTGTCGTCCAACAGATCTATCAATTATTTCATACCCGTTTTTATTAGAGACTGATAAAACCTACATGGGGAAAAAGCCGATGAGGTCATTTTTGGGCGATTATTATCAGGGTGGGTATTCAGACCACCTTCCTGTGCAATTGAATTTGCGTTACCGAGAATAAGACCAAGGCCACTGATAAACCCAGTATTCCCCATCCCAGACTGCTGTAGTCAATGATGAGACCCAGCAGCACAGCGAAAATTGCAGCAAAAATAGTTTCGGCCTGGGATTCAGCCGATAGAGCCGACGCAAGAACCCGGTCGTCTGTGTGTTCAACTATGCCGGCTATTCCGACCGGTTTACGCAGGTGCTCAAAAATGAAAAGGCCAAAAAGGCATACCACTGCCAAGGCATACCATTCATGCAAAACGCAAAGTCCGCCCAGTGCACCACTAATGCCTCCTAGTAATCTTGATCTGATCATCGCATTTCGATACGAACCCTGCTTTTTTACCCAAAGTCCGGCTTTTCGACTGGCGACTGCTGTACTCAGGTAGATCAGGAAATATACCAGTCCCACTGCAATAGCCTCGGTTTGATGCATCGAAAAACTTTTGCTCAATGGCAAAGTGATAGCGAGACCAGCCAGAACAGGTTGTATATAGTCTTTAATGGCTTTGTAATAACCCGTATATGAGCTAAGGCTGACAACAGCTTGTAGCATTTTGGGATTCCTGAAGCTCGAAAAAAAGTCTTTTAAGATCTGGATGAATTGATTCTTAATTAATTGTGGTCTGTTGACTCCCGCCGTGTCAAAATTCAGGTATGATGGATAACTTGAAATATTCAGGAGCTGAATGGAAATTGGAATTATTGAGAGCAAAAATGCCATCCGATAGTCTTCAAGAATAAAAATAGTTGCACCTGATGCAAGAGCAGTTATTGCCGATCCCAATTGCGACCAGGAGCGTGTATGACCGTAATAGGTGACTTTAAAGTTACTCCAGTTTTTGCTTTTTAGGTAGCTCATTATCATGGCCTTGTGAGTGCCCGTCCTGAAAGCATCAGCAAGGGCATACAGCATGAAGGCAATCATGAAGTGATAATACCTAATTGCCCAGAAAAACAATAAAAAACTGAGTATATAAACGACAAAAGCAATTTGCAATGAACGCTTCCTGCCGAAAACATCAGCAAAGACCCCAGCAGGAACCTCAGCGATATTCCTAACCAGTTCTCTTGTTCCATAGAGAATCCCAATTTGGGTAAATGACAATTGCTCATCGAGCAGAAATATGAGTAGAAAGGGCTCGAAAAGACGGAGATTTTTTAAGAAACCGTAGGTGCAAAACTTAAGGTATTGCTGATCTTTAATGAACATACATGCTCTGAGACTGCCTTATTTGTCTCTTTTTCTTTTTTTCTCTACAGAAAAACCAAATTTTCCAATTTTTCGCCCCGTTTCATAATAATTGCCGTGTATATACACAATGGGATTTGCACCAGCGAGTTCAAATTTGCCTGTATTCCTGTCGAGATATTTTTCAGATGCCTGAATATGAACAACTTCTGCGAGAAAGAGATGATGGACCCCAACTTCTTTGATCTCTTTAACCTTACATTCTATATTGACCGGACTTTCCTGAATGATCGGTGAAGACACTACCTTCGCCTCGCCAGCAGTTAGACCCATTTCTTTAAATTTGTTGTGTTCCCTGCCGGATTTGACTCCGCACCAGTCTGTCGCTCGGGCTAACTCACGTGTAGTTAGGTTTATAACAAAGTCACCAGTAGCTTTAATGATATCATACGAATGTCGTTCAGGCCGAATGGATATGTAGCACATCGGCGGCTTGGTACATATTGTTCCGGTCCATGCAATTGTAATGATATTGTACTCTTCGAGAGCGTGCCCACAACTGACCATCACAGCAGGGATGGGGTACACCATGGTACCTGGCTTCCAGTCAATCTTTTGATCCATTATCTTTCAGATTAAGACCCAACTCTTGTCCCAGCTTTAGCATAAATGCCCAGGCTTCAGGTTTAGAGTTTGGTATATGTCCATCCAGGATGGCATCTTTTATTTTGTTTTTAATCACACCTACTTCGCGACAAGGAGGGATACCAAAACATGCCATGATTTCTTCACCGCTAATAGGAGGTTGCCAGTTTCTAACCCGGTCTTTTTCTTCAATTTCAATCAATTTTTCTCTTACCAGGGCAAAATTCTTGAGGAAGCGAGTAACTTTCTTTGGATTCCCCGAAGTAATATCGGCTTCGCAGAGAGTCATTAAATCGTCAATGTCTTCTCCTGCTTCAAAGAGCAATCGTCGAACAGCCGAATCAGTCACAATTTCTTGAGATAATACAATCGGACGCATGTGCAGGTTCACCAGCTTCTGCACGTATTTCATTTTTTCGTTTTGGGGTAATTTCAAGCGTTTGAACAGGCCAGGTACCATGTTCGCACCAAAATGATTGTGGCCGTGGAAAGTCCATCCAGTTTCAGGATCAAAACGTTTTGTTTTTGGCTTGGCAATGTCGTGGAGTAGGGTAGCCCAACGCAACCAAAGATTGTTGGTTTCCTTACTCACATTGTCGACTACTTTCAGTGTATGGTAGAAGTTATCCTTATGACGGATGCCATTCATTTCGTCAACCCCTTTTAGTGCAGTCAGTTCTGGGAAAGTTAGGTTCAGCAAACCAGTTTCATCTAGCAGTTTAAATCCGTATGATGGTTTATCTGACAAAATGATCTTATTGTATTCTTCGCTAATTCTCTCGGCTGATAGTATTTGGATTCTGTCTTTGTTCTCCTTAATTGATTGCACAGTATTTTCTTCAATGTGAAATCCCAGCTGAGTGGCAAAACGAATGGCTCGAAGCATCCGTAGGGGATCATCACTGAATGTTTTGTCGGGTGCCAAGGGAGTTCTGATGATGCCCGCATCCAGGTCTCGGATTCCACCAAATGGGTCAATCAATTCCCCATAAGAATTTTGATTAAGTGAAAGTGCCAGGGCATTAATGGTAAAGTCTCTGCGATTTTGATCGTCAGTCAGGCTACCATCTTCCACCTGTGGCTTGCGTGAATCTTTACGATATGATTCTTTACGAGCACCGACAAACTCAATTTCCTCATCACCGACTTTAATCATTGCAGTTCCAAAGTTCTTGAACTGTTGAATGTGTCTTATGCCTAGTTTATTTGCAACAAGTTCGGCCAGTTTAATCCCACTTCCCAGACAAACGATGTCTATATCTTTTGAATCTCGCTGTAGTAACAAATCTCTCACGTAGCCGCCTATAACAAATGCAGTAATGCCTGCATCGTCTGCAACTGAACCTATCTCTTTGAGCAAGGGATTTTCTGGTCTTATCTCCATGAAACTGCCAATTACGGTCAGAATATGCTGACAAAATTACCATTTTTTGACAGTTATGGCTTAAAACAATTGAGGAATTGAAATGGTATGCAAATTGACATATAGACAAATGTAAATATTTAGATAATAAATAAAATAATACAGATATGGCACTTGAACATTTAACTAAAGAAACTTTCAAAGAGAAGGTATTTAATTTTGAAGAGAATAAAGACTGGAAATTCGAAGGGGAACGTCCGGCTGTAATAGACTTCTATGCTGACTGGTGTGGACCCTGTAAGATGGTAGCACCCATTTTAGAAGAACTGGCCAATGAGTATGAGGGTAAGATCGATATTTACAAAGTAGATACTGAGGCTGAGCGTGAACTTTCTGGTGCATTTGGAATTCAAAGTATTCCTTCATTGCTATTTGTTCCCGTTGAGGGACAACCTGCAATGGCCAAAGGCGCCTTACCAAAGGACAGCTTTAAGCAAGCGTTTTCAGACGTATTAAAAGTTGATATGGAATAGGTTAGTGAGTTTGGTTTGTTTGGTTTAGCCGGCTGGGGTTTGTCTCAGTCGGCTTTTTTTTTACATTTGCAGAGTCCTCTAGGGGTGCCTTACTTATAGACAGGCTGAGATCATACCCTTAGAACCTGATGCGGATAATGCCGTCGGAGGGAGAATTGGCCTCGAGGACTTTTGGCCAACGATTTTAGTCGAAATAACATGTTTAGAGCAATTCATTTAACTGTTGCTGTTTTACTGATTGGCATGAACAGTTTTGCCCAGTTATCGTTGTCGGGTACTATTACCAATAATCTGAAAGATCCAATTCCGGGTGCGCAGATTATTTTGAAAGATAGCTACAAAGGTGCAATCACCGATTCTGAAGGTCACTTTACCATCTCAAATCTGAAACCTGGCACCTATACTTTGCAGGTTAGTCATCTGAGTTTTGCAAGCAAACTTCAGGAGATTGATTTGACAAAAGACCAGCAAATAATTGTGCAAATGAGTGAACGAACATTGGTCAGTGACGAAGTGGTAATTCGAGCAACCCGGGCCAGTCAGCGTGATCCAATAAGTTACACGGCGCTTACCAAGCGCGATCTAGAAAAAAGCAATGGTGTTCAGGATATTCCTTTTCTGATTTCAATGACACCATCGGTAGTACAAACATCAGATGCTGGAACCGGCATTGGATATACGGGTCTTCGAATACGGGGAAGTGACGCTAGTCGGACAAATGTGACCATAAATGGCATACCCTATAATGACAGTGAGTCACACGATGTCTATTGGGTAAACATCCCTGACGTGGTGAGTTCAGTTGAGAGCATTCAAATTCAACGTGGGGTTGGGACCTCAACCAACGGTGCAGGTGTATTTGGCGCGAATGTGAATATCCAAACCAATCAGCTTCGTCCCGACCCCTATGCTTCAGTTCATGCAGCAGGTGGTTCCTTCAACACACGCAAAGTCAATGTACAGGCAGGAACAGGATTGTTGAATGATCAACTATCCGTAGACGCAAGATTATCCAGTATCCAGTCTGACGGTTATATTGACAGAGCTTTTGCCAATCTGAAGTCTTGGTACGTTTCTACAGGTTGGTACAAACCTAAAAGCTTATTAAAAGCGACTGTTTTTTCAGGGAAAGAAATTACCTATCAGGCCTGGGGAGGAGTTCCAAAAGATTCTCTTCTAACTAATCGAAGCTATAATCCATATAATTATGAGAATGAGGTTGACAATTATCAGCAAACCCATTATCAGCTCCACTGGTCGTATAGTTTAAATACAGAACTAAACTGGAACGTTGCCCTGCATTACACTCAGGGTGCTGGATATTATGAGCAATTTAAATATGGACAGACCCTTTCTGACTATCTACTGGATCCCGTCTCAATTGGACAGGAAATCATTGAGGAGTGTGATTTGATTCGTCGAAAATGGCTTGATAACGATTTTTTCGGATCGGTTTTTAGTGTGAATTATAGCAAGAACAAATTAGACTTGACATGGGGCGGCGGACTCAATCGATACATTGGCGATCATTTTGGTAAAGTTATCTGGGCTCAGTTCGCATCAAATGGTTCGATCAATCACGAATGGTATCGGTCAGTCGGAAGCAAAGATGATATAAGTACTTATTTGAAAGCAAACTACAGTGTGAGTAATCGCATGTATGCCTACGCTGATATTCAGTTCAGACACATTAATTACAGACTAGATGGGGAAGATGATGATCTCAGGGTGCTGGATCAAAGCCATTTGTACAATTTCCTTAATCCTAAGGCTGGCCTTAAACTGTTAGTTGATCATAATCAGCAAGTTTTTGGATCTTTTGGTATTGCCACTCGTGAGCCTAAACGCTCAAATTTTACAGATGCGTCACCAAATCAGCAGGTGGTGCCAGAAAACCTGATGGATGCAGAGATTGGTTATGAATTGACATTGAATTCTGCCATCTTCAGGCTCAATGGATATTATATGTTTTACCAGGATCAATTGGTGCTTACCGGAGAAATTAATGATGTTGGAGCTGCCGTTATGATGAATGTTCCAGAATCATACCGCGCCGGAATTGAATTGGCTTTTGCCTGGCAAGTCATTCCACAGCTTGAATGGAATTTCAATACCACACTCAGTCAGAATAAAATCCTCAATTTCACTGAATATGTCGATGATTGGGACACAGGAGTTCAACGGACTTTTGATCTTGGCAATACAGACCTGGCTTTATCACCCTCGTTGATTGTTAATCACTCTATGGTTTGGAGACCATTGTCTGACTTAGGTTTACACTGGGATTCTAAATACGTTGGGAGGCAATATATAGACAATACGGCAAGTTTGGATCGGTCTATCGATCCTTACTGGGTAAATAACCTCAGCATACGATGGACCAGAAAGTTAGCTGAAATTGGAGAGGTATCGATCTATGGCCAAGTACTGAATGCCTTAAATGAGAGCTATGAGAGTAATGCCTGGGTGTATAGCTATTTTTACGGAAGCGAACGGGGGGCCATGACTGGCTATTACCCACAAGCTGGCCGACATTTTCTGGTGGGGATGCGACTTACTTTTTAAAGTGCCGTAAAGCGATCACTGCCCAGAGAACTGCTGAGCCCTGTTGGTCTGATCTTCGACTGTAACCAGTACCAATGAGCTGGTTAGTGGTACCGATTGAAAGGTTAAGTACATGAGCTTTGAGTCTCCTTTTGGTCCAAATTCTTGCACCACATCTAGTTTGTTTGATTTTTGACCGGATTGAAAGACTTTGTCATGCTGTTTGATGATCTCACAGTGATTGCATTTCACGGCATTCGGATCCCGACCCTCTGGAATGCAGTAAGCGCATTGGGTCAAGTTCCCAAGATAAAGGTATTGAGGTTGGTCTTCAATTTGAAAAAGTTCAGCAAACTGACGATTAAAAAAGGTAACCTCAAAAGATCTATCTATTACGTAAATTGCCAGCGGCAGGTGGTTGATGATTATCCGGTCTAGGTCAACGTTGTCTTTCATTTCATTTTGGATTGTTTAACCAGTATTGAATCAAAGAATTTAATTCAAGTAGATTGATGGGTTTGGATGCAAAGCCATTCATGCCAGACTCATATACTTTGTCTCTGGTTTCTGTGAAGGCATCAGCAGTTAATGCAATGATTGGAGTTTCACATGTACGCTTACTAATACTGCCTTCTCTGATTCGTTTGGTGGCTTCAAATCCATTCATCTCAGGCATCTGAAGGTCCATAAGAATCAAATCAAAGTTACGCTGTCTAAGATAATCAAGGGCTTCCAGTCCATTGTTTGCTATTTCAACTTGAAGGTTCCAATTTCTCAGTGCTGTAGCAGCTACAAATTGATTTATTTTGTTGTCTTCGACTAGTAATATGGTTTGTTGGGAGAAACTGCAAAAATCTTCTTTACTGCTAGTGGATTCGAATTTGGCAAGTTGCTGCTGGTCAGGCAACTTCATCGGGAGTTCGAAAATAAAATCACTTCCTTTGCCAGCAGAACTTTCGACCCAAATCTTGCCCTTTTGCAATTCCACGATCTCTTTTGATATGGTTAGTCCCAATCCAGTACCACCATACTTTCTGGTCGTGTCAGCCCCTGATTGTGTAAAGGCCGAAAAGACATCCCTTATGCGATCGTCTGGTATACCAATTCCGGTGTCTTTCACTGAAAACCTGATTATAACCTGATTATCACTTGAGTCAATTAGAGTGGCTAGGGTTGTTATTGAACCTGTATCGGTAAATTTTATTGCATTCCCGATGAGATTTGTAAGCACCTGGTTAAGTTTTATGCGATCACCGAACAGCAGGCTGGGGATGGTGGGGTCAAGTTCAAATTTGAGTTGTATAGATTTCCTATGTGCTCTGGTTTCAAATGTTTTATGGAGAAGATTAAACAATTGGGACAAGGAAAAAACAATGGCTTCAAAACTAAGCTTCCCCGCTTCAATTTTTGAGAAATCAAGAATGTCATTGATAATCCCCAATAAATATATTGTCACCCGAGAGTTTGATGTTGGAGAGTAGTTCAGATAGTTTTTGATCCTCATTGAGTTTGATTGTCATTTCGGTCAAACCGATAATGCCATTTAAGGGAGTCCGTATTTCATGACTCATTGTTGACAGGAAGGATGATTTTGCCTGAGTGGCTTTTTCAGCCAGATTTTTAGCTGCCTGTAATTTTACTTTTGAATCCTGAATTTCTTGGGTTCGTTCCAGAATCCGCTGCTCCAGGTTTTCATTAAGCTCTTTGAGCTCTTTATTGATGTAATACAGCTCCAGGGATTTCTGTTCAATAATACTCTCGGCTTGCTTTCTTGAGAGACGTTCTCTTTCAAGACTCTTCTTCAGAAT
Source organism: uncultured Porphyromonadaceae bacterium (assembly GCA_964444375.1). Taxonomy (GTDB): domain Bacteria; phylum Bacteroidota; class Bacteroidia; order Bacteroidales; family UBA12481; genus JABHCC01. The sequence goes on from CAYUGX010000140.1 coordinate 9,912, forward strand.
TTCCTGAATATCCATCTATTCTTTAGTCAGGATGAAATTAACCTCAGTCCCATCCTTTTTAACTGTGATTTGTTGAATGCTTAATTCTTCACCAAAGTGCTTCGCACAACCTTTGATAAGACCAAGTGCCAAAGCACTTAATTTCCTTGGCGACTTATAACTTAAAGTCATTTGATTAGTTCCTTCACTTCTAGTGTCGATGGTAGGTAAAAGCGCATCTGGGTATAACTTTAATACCTCGACATGAATATAATCCTCCAGTTTCTCAAGAAATTCAAAGGTGCTATTTTTCCCTTCAAGGAAATGACTGTACAATTTGGTAAAACGTTCGAACAGGTATTGACCGAAACTTTCAAGAAGATCCGGAATTGGGATATTGGTTTTGCGGTTCAACTCAACCAGAAGCGATACCATTTCTTCTTCAGGGTAGGTGCCAACAGCTGTATAGATACCTTGACTGGGGAGGTTGGCATTTTCAATAATTTCATGTACGGTTTCAAAGCCCATTTGACTTTCAACCATTTCAATGAATTCAGTAAAAACAAGGCCTTTCATATGTGGTGGTGTTTATTTACCCCAAAATACGAAAGAAATTGCAAATGAGCTTAAAACCAGAATCCAAAGCTGAAAATGGCTCCAGTGTGGGGTACGAGAAGATTATAACCTGTTTCTGGATTGATGAAGATCGAGGTGCCTGCTTGGGCACCAACTGTGACGCTCAACACATTGTTGAATAGGAAGGCATATCCGATCTCTCCCGCAAGGGTTGTTGAAGTAAAGCGATCTAGTTGGTGATAGGTTGCAGCCAGATGGGGGCCAGCATAAAAACCCCGCTGACCTTCCTCTGAATTTTTCTTAGAGAAATAATATGGCACGGCAAGCCCTGCGCCCAGGTGTGAAATCGCTGATGGGTATTCGGGGCGTAATTGCAAATTGACAATTGGACTGATTTTGAAACTAATATGCTTACTCATTGCCATCTCAAAGATGAAGGGAAAGATATTGATATCCGCGGTATTTCTGTATTCGTCATAAGGTTCAACCGTAATGGCTGGTTGGATACCCACATAAGACCGAATTATTTTGCTATCCTCTTGATCCTGACCGCTTACTGGCGTAGATATTGCCATGGAAGAAACAAGAACGATGAGCGTGAGATAGAAGGAATGAGTTGCTTTCATAATTAATTAGTCCTTGAAGATTTCTTTAAGTTTTGGTTCGATCATTTTTGCCCAAAGGTGATATCCGCCAGGTGCCAGATGGATATTATCCTTACGCATCAGGTCATAATCTAATGAGCCATCTGGCAATATGAACTGATCAGCAAGATTGAAGTATGATATACGAGCTTGCTGGCCTAAATAGGCAATACCCTGGTGTACTTCATTGTATTTTTTTCTAAAGCCATCATCGGATTTTGCTCCTGCCGGAAGTGGTCCGAAAAGCAGAATCTCAGTTGAGGGAAGTTTGCGTTGGAGTGTCCTGACAATAGCCTTAATGCCAGAAACAATTTCGCTTGCAGTATTTACTCTGAAATTGTTCACTCCTATGGTGAGAACGATAGCTCTGGGTTGGATATTGTCAAAGTTGCCATTATTGATTCTCCACAGAAGGTGTTGAGTTCGATCTCCTGAAATACCAAAATTTGCTGCATTACGAGCTTGATAAAGAGAATCCCATAGGGCTGTTACTGGCGACCATAATTCGCGTCCAGGTCCTCCCCAGGCTTGGGTGATTGAATTACCCAGAAATACCAGATCAATTTGATGATTATTTTTGATGTTGTTTATTGCTTCATGCTGAGAAAACCAATCATTTCCAGCTCCCCAACCTGCAGGTTCACCCCTGTATTCTGGACTGGGTACTGGGTGTGTGGCCGTATTAAAGGCAGCCCCATTATTAGCAGATGTTTTATGAAAAAGCTTGACAAAAATCTCTTTGACCATCAATTCAGCCCCCAGTGGATCGGGATGGACTCCATCTGGAAAAAACCTTCCTTGATTTTGAAGAGCTTCGTATAAATCAACGACGTCACAATTCTCTTTTTTTGCGAT
>CAYUGX010000141.1:0-11859 GCA_964444375.1 uncultured Porphyromonadaceae bacterium
CGGTTGGCAAATTCATAGAAATCTTGGGCGGCTAGCTCCAGATCTGAAGGCGGTTGGAATTCTGTAGCAGCCATAGGTTTTATCAGGTTGAGATTAGGGATCTCAGTATATTTGCAAGTGATTTAGGATCAATGGGTTTAGTCAAAAAGACATTAGTGCCAGCCTCCATGCATTGTTCTCTTTCGTTACTCAATGAGAAAGCGGTGGCTGCAATGATCGGTATATCCGTATCTAATCTTCTGATTTCTCTAGTGGCAGTGATCCCATCCATCACAGGCATTCTGATGTCCATGATGATACAGGCGATACCCTTGTTAGCCTTATAATGGGCTAATGCTTGCTTCCCATCTTTTGCCCACAGCACAGTGGCCCGTGTCGGCTCAATCATCTTTTCCAATAGCATGAAATTGATTGGTTCATCCTCTGCAATAATGATCGTTTGCTTTTCAAGAATTGGAAACTCCGCTGGCATGTTTATTAATACTGATGGTACTAATCAAAAATACTAAAAATAAGAAAGGCTGCAACCAGCAGCCTTTCTTTTACTTGTCCATTGACTCAATGGTCTCTTTGATTATTTTTGAAGCTGGAAAAACTTCATCTTATATAATCACCAGTGGGGGAGCAAATCGGATGATATGATGATGAGTGGGCTTGGCTATGAGTCCATTGTTCTTCATCCCTACACATACATCCCAGGCGGTTTGCCCATTTTTAGGTTTAATAACAATTGCATTCAGAAGCCCTTTTCCCCTGATTAGTTCAATCCGGTCCGACTGAATTTTGGCTAGTTCATTTCGAAATAGCTCACCCATTTTATCTGCATTATCAGCAAGGTTTTCATTCCTGACAACTTCAAGTGCGGCAATACCCACTTTAGCTGCAACAGGATTTCCCCCAAAAGTTGATCCATGCTCGCCTGGCTTAATGCACAGCATAACCTCGTCATCTGCCAATACGGCTGAGATGGGATAAATGCCTCCAGATAAAGCTTTACCCAAGATAAGCACATCGGGTCTTACACCTTCATGATCGCAGGCCAAAAGCTTACCGGTTCTGGCAATACCGGTCTGAACTTCATCGGCTATGAACAGTACATTGTTCTTTTTACACAGCTCGTACGCTGATTTGAGATAACCGTCATCCGGAACGTATACACCCGCTTCTCCTTGAATAGGCTCCACCAGAAATCCGGCGACCGTTGGATCCTGAAGAACCTCTTCAAGGGCTGTAAGATCATTATACGGAATGGTTATGAAACCAGGAGTGAATGGTCCAAATCCGGTATATGAATCAGGGTCTGTTGACATCGAGATAATGGTGATGGTACGGCCATGAAAATTACCTTCACATACAACAATCTTAGCTTCATTTTCAGGAATTCCTTTTTTTGTATAGGCCCACTTACGACACAGTTTGATGGCTGTTTCGTCACCCTCAGCTCCAGTATTCATAGGTAATATTTTGTCATAGCCAAAATACTGAGTGATAAACTCCTCATACTCCCCAAGGGCAGAGGAGTAAAATGCCCGTGACGTCAAGGTTAGCTTTCTTGCCTGATTAATTAGTGCTGATAAAATGTCAGGATGGCAATGGCCTTGATTAACAGCAGAATAGGCTGAAAGGAAATCAAAATATTTCTTGCCTTCTACATCCCACACATAAACGCCTTCACCTCGGTCGAGTACTACTGGCAGTGGGTGGTAATTGTGTGCGCCAAATTGGTCTTCACGTTGGATATAATCTTGTGTTTTCATTTCGAATAGATCAATATGATATAAAATACAATCTTAACAAGATTGTACCACATAAGAAAAGAAATATGTCAACTTCTGAATCTGAAGAACAGACTTTCCATAAGCAAGCACAGCAGGGCGAGTAAAGCCAGTATGTAGTTGGATGGAAGTGACAGAATATCAGTGTCTTTTGAAGTTTTTAATTGCTCAGATCCCGTTGTCCCAAATAAGTGTATTCGGGCCCATTCACTTTCGCTTATCAGTTGATGGAGCTGATTTTCGTCTGCAAATTCCATGATTGATTCAGTCTTGGGATTATTTATTGCCAGCGGTTCTATCATCTCTTGATCCTGTTTGATGATCACAAATCCTGCTTTTTTCACTTCCTCTGGAATGGATATGAAACTACCGGGTTCATCCTGCTTTCTAAACTGAACCGGAATGATTTGTTTTTGTTCATCTGGCATGAACAACTCAAAAGGCTGGCTCTGCCCCGAATTACTATATAGAAGATATGGCGTACCTGAACCCACACGTGCATAGCTAAGCGGTCTACTTGCTTGTCCAGTGGATAACCAATACAAGGTCGGTAAGAAAATAGGATGGTAGGGCAATGAGGTAAAAGATTCGTTTAATGGAAAGGCTGCAAAATTGACAACGCCATTTCCTAGTTTAGTTTGTACCAGTAATGGCCGTCCACTAACCGTTTCAAGAACTGCACGAGTTTGCGGAGGTAGCGAAGTAAATCGATAATATCCTTTCGTTATCGGCCAGGCCACCGGTTCCTCTGGATTGAGACTTATTTCTCGATAAAAATCGCTCATGTGCTCTGAAAACCGGCTGGATTCAGCCTGACTGAGAAAACTACTTACTTGGGGAGAACCAGTGAGTTTGAGAAAGTCATTTAAATGATCTAGCCTGCTTGCAGCAGCTGGGAAGAAACAAATCGATCCACCCTGTTCGGCATAGTTAACCAGTTCTCTGCCTATTTCTGCTGGAACCTGACCGATCTCATTCAGGAAGACGCAGTCAAAACGATTGAAATCCCTTTCAGGAAAGGAGCCGATGGGATAACTGATGTAATCGACCTCTTCGTTGTCAGAGAAAGCTGCCGAAATGAAGGCATTAGCTTGATTAATATACAATTGACAAATTGAACTCTTCTCAGAAAGAGGGAAACAAGCATATAGTTGATTATCATATTCTACCGGATAATCATTAATGCTAAATCTGATTTTTTGCCAACCTTTCTCGGCTGGCTGATATCCGATTTCTTTAACCAGGGTACGCCCAGCTTCAAGTGCAGCGGTTTGTTGACCCATGAGACTATCGTTGACGAAGAGCTGGATGGGAAGCTGTGAATAATTCTGACTGCCTCTATTTTCAATACGCACATTCAAGGTAACCCTCGCTCCCATATGCAGTATGGGTTCAGCTAGCCAACAAGAATCGACAACCAGGTTACTGGTGTTATTTGGTGACATGGGTGTGAGCACCACATCATATTCGGTAGGTTCCTTGAATGCTGATGCAGGAATGAAACTTTTTTGGAAATCTGAGAATATATACAAAACGGGATTTTCAGTTTGTGTGGTGTTATCAACTACCTCATTGACCTGTTCAATTAATTGAATCATTGATTTAGTTGCCTCTCGCAGTTGCAAATTACGAATGGCTTCGATGGCAGCATATCGGTCGATTCGGTTGAGCCTGCTGAGCGTGAAATCCGGGTCAATGATCACAAAGCGGGTCGATAATGACAGGCTTTCAACCAGCTTGTAGGCTTCTTTCTTAGCTTCATCGAATAATATGCCATCTGTACCCAGATTAGTCATGCTTAAACTGGGATCTATGAAAACTATAACCAGCTGATTTTCATTGTAAGACGAATGCAGACTTTCATTTTTAACAGGCTGGGCGAAGACCAGTACTAGAAAAATAATGAAAAGCATTCGAAACAGCAGAAGCAATAAGTCGCGTAATCTGGCGCGGTTCTTTTGATTGTTTTGCACATCCTCAAGAAACGCAGTATTACTAAAATAGACCGTCCGATAACGTCGAAGCTTAAACAAGTGAATGATAAGCGGTATTAATAATAAAAATAGGCCGTATAAAAAATTTGGATAAAGAAACTGCATGTATCTAGAATCTGGCTTGCAATTTAAGATTAATCCGTCTACCTGTTAAATAGTTTGGCACGGGATATTGTTTGTTGGTCACATCCCGAACCCAAATGTAGGATATGGTATTATTGATATCCAGTAGGTTAAAAAACTCAAGACTGATCCACGTATTTTTTAGGTATTTGAGCGGACCTGGCAAAGTTTTCTTACCCCTTTCTCCGATGAGTACTTTTGAGAATCCGAGATCAACCCTGCGGTAGGGTGGAATACGCCACTTTGACTTTTCTTCTGGTTTGCCAGGTAATCCGAAGGGCACACCAGTACCCACCAACAGGTTGAGATGTGCTTTGTATGATCTATTGTTAGGTAAAAAATCCTGAAAGAATACGGCCACATTAACTCGCTGGTCAGTGGGGCGATCAATATACCCTAGCGTATCTCCACGAATATCTTCTTGGGTTTTCATTAGTGATACGCTTGCCCAGCTATCCACTCCGGGAACAAATTCACCATTTATCTTCATATCGATTCCGGCTGCATAGCCGTCACTCATATTATCTCCATAATACCGAATCCGTACGTTATCCACTTCATATGGGATCAGGTCCCATAGAAATTTATAATAGGCTTCTGTAACGAATTTGAATGGTCTGTTCCAGGCGCTGAAGTATAAGTCAGCGCCGGTCACGAAGTGTGCCGACTTCTGTGCCGTCACAAAGGGGTTGAAAACCCCATTGAGATCTCTGAATTCTTTGAAAAATGGAGGTTGATGATAGCCACCACCGGATAATCTGAATGTCCAGTCTTGATCCCATTCTGGTTTTATCGCCAGCGAAGCCCGAGGACTGACGGTAAATGTTTGGTTTATGTCCTGGTACGAGGCTCGAATTCCGGCTGTGGCGGTTAGTTCAGCCTTTTTAAACTTTTTTCGATAGCTGTCTTGAAAGTATGCAGTCAATAGTTGGTGATCCAATGAATCTGATGCAAAATAGACCTCATGCAGATTAACATCCTGATCAGAATAGGGTAGGGAGTACCCAGATGAATCAAGCATGGTCCATTCCTGGATCTGATCGGCGATTCTGCTGCCTTGCCATTCAAGGCCCCAATTCATTTGGTGATTTCCGACAATACTGAAACCTTTGTGAGAGACCGATATGACATTGGCTTTTAGCCTATTGCGTGCGTGTTCAAGAAATGTGCCTACACCAATGGTTGTGAGGGTGTCAGCAAAATTATCTGATCCGAGATCATTGTCAAGCTCGTGCATCCGGTAGCGCCCCCGGATATCGTATGTTTCTTGTTCATTTGTTTGAAAGGCTGACACAATTAGTTTTAAATCAAGGTCGTCATGTGGATGGAAACGGGTTGAAAAAGCCCCAAGAATGGTGGTGAATGCATCCTGTTCCATCCCATCAAAGTAGATGGTTAGTTTAATGGCTTCGCTAATTGTTCCAAAAGCTGTTTCACCTGTTTCAGGTATGAATCGATAATTATTGTGTGCTATATTGCCTAGGAAATCCAGTTCCCAGTCGGTTGTAAGATCATAGGTAATATAGGTTTGAAAATCAGTGAACCGTGGATTGTAATCACCTTCAGTATCAAGTGAGTTTAGCAGAAATTTGTTGGTCTTATATCGGATTCCAGAGATATGAGTGAGTCTTCGGTCTTTTGAAGAACCTTCAAGATGTAATGAACCACCTAAAAATGAAGCACTGGCTGAACCTGCAAAAGTAGTTGGTTTCTTATACCGGATATCGAGAACAGATGACATTTTATCTCCATATCGAGCATCAAAACCACCTGCGGAGAACAGTACTGAGGTGACCATCTCCGGATTAATAAAGCTTAATCCCTCCTGTTGACCCGAACGGATCAGAAAGGGTCTGTAAATCTGAATATCGTTCACGTATACCAGATTCTCATCGAAATTACCACCACGAACAGAGTATTGCGAGCTCAATTCATTGCCCGATGTTACCCCCAGTTGCTTTTTTATGATGCCTTCAAAACTTCCTGAGGCGTCTGGTATTACCTGAGTAATCCTGGGATCGATCCGACTCATATTTGAATTGTACTCCCGGTCAGCTCTTTTTACGACTTCATTAAGACTCACAATATTAGTTTCCAGCGCGATGTTCAGATTGATGATATTGGGATCGGGATAGTCGCTTAAAATGATTTCTCTTTCTTCCAATTCATATCCAAGGCTCGAGATTAATACAATAAACTGAGGAAGTTTATCAACTTTGAATGAGAATGAACCATCAGGACGGGTAGTCGTACCTGTGCTGGAATTTTTTATGGAAATTGTAGCCAATTCCACCGCCTGACCATTGATGTCAGTTATTGTGCCCTGAATGGTAACCTTTTCCTGACCGTTAGCCAAAAACAGCTGTCCCGAAAGAAGCAGTACAAAGAGTACAAGTGGTGTCGTTTTTTTCAAGCTACAATGTTTAGTCAAGATAACGGATCAATGTGAGTCTTGGTATGAACAGGTATTAAAAGCTACTTCCGTTTAAAATCGCCATCCTTCAAGGCCTTGAAAAACTGAGCCCATGCCAGAGGGTTAGTGATGTTGACTGGCGGTAACTGGCCAGCCCAGTACAAATTATCGTTGTACATCTTCATGGTGTTCTTGAAAGCGATTGATGGTGTAGCCGGAGAATTGTATAGTAGTGAATGCAGGTCCATGATTGCCAAGTTTTTATAGGCGCGATCAAGGTCAGTTTCTGGTGGATCGTAGTCCAATATTGCTTGCTTAAAGCGCTCATAGTTGCCCTGCCAGGGTCTGATGGCAACCTCCGCAATCTGGATGGTGTCTTCTTCAAGGAATACTTCAAAATAGGGGTATTCCATAGAGAAGGTGTCTCTGACAACCATTGTTTTCATTTTATATCCCAGGGCTGAATACAAAATAGTGTCATTTATTTCAGCGGGGAAGTTAAAATATCCATGAATGTCACTGGCAGTAGCCAGATTTTTGTTTTTAAGTATGATGTGGACATAGGGAATCACCTGTAGGGATTCGGTCAATACATTTCCACTCAGATGATAAACGGCTTTCTTTTTGTCCTTTGTCTCCTGAGCAGTAGCCGGCATAATATGGAAGGCTACTCCCAGTATAATCACTATCGTTTTTAAAATATTCAAGCGTATAAAAATAAACTGGTTTTTACTTATTGCCAAACGAAAAATATAGGTAGATTTGCATGTCAGCCCAAAGTTTTTCTGGGCTTTATTTTTTTGGTGTGATTTGGCAGAAAGAAATACAATTGGCTGAAAAAACCAGGGGGTTTCACTTGATCACCAGTGAAATCATAACTGGCTTACCCCCACTGCCTGAGCAAGGTTTGTTACATATATTTATCAAACATACTTCGGCAGCCTTAACCATTAATGAGAATGCTGATCCAAGCGTTCGGATTGATTTGGATCAAAGTCTTAACCGCCTCATTCGTGAAAATGAGTCGTGGTATACCCATACTTTTGAGGGATCAGATGATATGCCCGCGCACACCAAAAGTTCAATTGTGGGAACCAATGTTTCGATTCCAATCAGTAAAGGAAGGTTGAATTTGGGTACCTGGCAGGGTATTTATCTCTGCGAATTTAGAAACTACGGGGGTAGACGAAGACTAGTATTAACGATTTATTCATAAACCATAAACAAATGCAAGAAGCTGTCTTGTTGGGGGCTGAAGCTATAGCTCAAGCGGGTATTGACGCTGGTATGAGTGGAATCTACGCCTATCCAGGCACACCTTCCACAGAAATCACTGAGTTTGTTCAACGATCTGCCAAAGCCCGGGAAGCCGGAATTCATTCAGACTGGTCTGCGAATGAGAAAACAGCAGTCGAAGCTGCGATTGGACTCTCATACACCGGAAAGCGTGCCATGGTATGCATGAAGCATGTCGGACTAAATGTAGCTGCAGATCCTTTTATCAATGCTGCAATTACAGGTGCCAATGGTGGGCTGTTGGTAGTTGTTGCTGATGATCCATCAATGCATTCATCGCAAAATGAGCAAGATTCGAGGATTTATGGTGATTTTGCTTTGCTTCCTATACTTGAACCATCTAACCAGCAAGAGGCTTATGAGATGGTATTCAAAGGATTTGAATTGTCTGAACAAGTTGGGTTACCGGTCCTTTTTCGAATTACAACCCGACTGTCTCACTCTCGATCCAGAGTTAATTTATTTGCACAAAGGCCTCAGAATGATTTACAATTACCAGATGACCGTAACCGCTTTGTTCTGCTACCTGGGATCGCCCGTAAAAGATATAAACTCCTGCTTGAAGCTCAAGATAGTCTAGAGGAACATGCCAACAGTTCGGAGTTTAATAGTTTAGTCCTTTCGGATGAAAAAAGCCTTGGTATCATAAGCTGTGGTATCGCGAGTAATTACCTGAATGAGCATTTTGATGGTCAGGTTCCATATTCGCTGCTGCACATCGGTCAATATCCCATACCAGTAAAATTAGTCGCTAAATTAGCTCAGCATTGTCAGCAGATTTTGGTTTTAGAGGAAGGCTATCCTTTTCTCGAGCGATTGCTGAAAGGCCTGTTAAATATTGGCCCAAATACAATTAAGGGAAGGTTAGATGGAACAGTACCAAGAGATGGTGAGTTAAATCCAGATATTGTAGGTGCTGCCTTTGGGTCTGAAGATACCTCAGGACCCGGTATTCCTGAACTCATGGTTAACCGACCACCTGCGTTATGCAAAGGTTGTGGTCATATTGATACCTTCAAAGCACTAACTGAAGCGCTAGAGGAGTTTGGAGACGGAAGAACATTTTCAGATATTGGGTGCTATACATTGGGAGCACTCCCTCCATACAATGCGATAAACAGTTGCGTTGACATGGGTGCGAGCATCACCATGGCTAAAGGAGCAGCTGATGGCGGTTTGGTTCCTGCTGTTGCCGTTATCGGGGATTCAACATTTACGCATTCAGGAATGACAGGCCTATTGGATGCGGTGATTGAGAAATCACCCATTACAGTGGTCATATCAGATAACGAAACCACTGGAATGACAGGAGGACAGAGTTCTTCAGCTCTCGGTCGGATTGAATCAATCTGTAGTGGAATTGGCGTCGAAAAAGATCATCTTCGAATTATTACTCCACTTAGAAAGAATCACGAAGAGAATACCAATATTATTCGCGAGGAGTTAAAATTCCAGGGTGTATCGGTTGTAATTTCCCGAAGAGAATGTATTCAAACCGCTTCGAAACGAAGACGATCAGCAAAGAAGTAAAGGAAACATGACCATGAAAAAGTCTAACATAATCCTGGCTGGAGTGGGGGGACAAGGTATCCTGACCATTGCTGCAACTATTGGGATGGCCACCCTAAACGAAAAACTGAATTTTAAGCAATCAGAAGTTCACGGAATGAGCCAGCGGGGTGGAGCAGTGCAATCTCATTTCCGTATTTCAGAAGGCACAGTTCATTCTGATTTAGTGCCTCTTGGTCAAGCTGATCTGATTTTGTCTGTTGAACCGCTCGAAACATTACGGTATTTGCCTTATCTCAAACCTGGTGGCTGGATGGTATGCAATGAGTCTCCATTTATCAATGTGCCAGATTATCCACCTGTGGAAGAAATTGTAGCGGAGATCATCCAATGGCCCAATCACCGAATCATTAAGGCTGATCAGATAGCCAGAGATCTGGGCACAGTAAAAGCGTCGAATATGGTTATTCTTGGGGCTGCAAGTTCAGCGATCTGTTTGGGCTCAGATAGCCTACGAGAAGGAATTAAGAGCATATTTCAGCGCAAAGGCGACGATGTTGTTCAATTAAATCTCGACGCCTTTGAGGCTGGCTTAGCAGCCGCTGGCAATTAGAAATGACTACCAAATAGTGGATGGATAAACGCCCTGTTGAGCTAGCTCTTTGAATTTTTCGATAACCACGGGCTTATCTTCTTTGTACGTGACACCAAACCATTTGGCCGTACTTTCCAATACTTTTACATGCAGAAGACCCTCTTGAATCAAGAGATTGATGCCGAAGGGAATGAAGTACTCTGATTTTAATTCATTTGCTCTTTCTTCCATGAAGGTGACAAACTTATCGTAAAATGCTGGCAACACAGCAGGAGTAAATCCCCAAAAATTCATTGAAACATATTCATCACCCTTCAAAGGATGAACCTGGTTATTCTCATCAACAAAAATGATTTGTTCGGATTTTTGCTCAATTTGTGTTCGCTCAGTCACTTTGGTTAACAGGTTGTCGCCATCGGTTTCGCATATACCCCTTGAAACTGAACCATACTCTGAAAGTGTATTTTCAAGAATATAACCCACCATAGATTGCATCTCTATCTGATTCGGATCAACCTGTGACAAGAAATCACCCATAACTTTGAATGCATCAGCTCCGTAAAAGTCATCACCATTAATTACTGCAAAAGGGGCATCCAGTTTTTCTTTGGCAGATAAAACGGCATGACCAGTTCCCCAGGGTTTTACTCGGTCAGGATGGGTATAAATGCCATCGGGGATGTCTTCGAGGTGTTGAACGACATGGTCTACTTCAAGTCTAGACTTATACTTATTCGCAAACAAGGTGTAGAAATCATCTACAATCTCTTCCCTGAGCACGAAAATGACTTTTCCAAATCCCGCTTCTGCCGCATCATAAACTGAATAATCTATGATTGATTCACCATTTGGGCCCAACCGGTCCATTTGTTTTAGTCCGCCATAACGGCTGCCCATACCGGCTGCCAATACTAATAAGATAGGTTTCATTGTCCTGTATGATTAGTTCGGCGGCAAAGGTAAAAATCCTGAAAATAAAAAAGACCGTCGAAACGGTCTTTTTTAATTAGGTGAAGATGATCTGAGTGCCATCTCCATCCGCCAGACCATAGAAGTCACCGACTGTAATAATGTCTATGACATGCTCGCACAAATCATCTTTCGTGATTTTGAACATATCTGCTGCGAGCTTACAGGCATAAATCTCACCTCCGCCAGCAACTATCATGTCTAAAAATTCATCTACCGGAGGAATGTCCAGTTTTTCCATCTGACTTTTCATCATAGCAGATACACCTGCTTCAACACCAGGTAGCGCACCGAGTAAGGTTGGAAAAGGTAATCCTCCTGGCATACGCATTGCTGGATTCCCTACCGTAGCTGTTTTCAGACGCTTCATTTGCTTCTTGGTTATCGCATCCAAACCGAAAAAGGTGAAAAAAAGCTTTGCTTCAATACCTTCCATTACTGCTCCATTGCCCATGACTAATGTGGCATATACATCTTCAATTGAGCCCTTGGCACAAATGATGCATACTTTTTTCAACGGTTTATTGTCTGTTGTCATATTTGTCATATTGGATTATACACAAGATGTTGGTTTCGGAATTCCCGCAATTCTTGAAGATTTCTTTAATGGGCCCCCTGGGAAAAGAACATAAAGCCCTTTAATATCTACAATTCCCGATTTTCCAACTTTACGAATTGTCAACGTTTCGCCGGATGAATATTGCTCACGCAGGTAGTTCAATACCTCAAAATGCTTGTCGGTCAGCTCAATGTTTTCGTCTTGAGCCAAAGCCTTTGCAACGTCGGCATCCCACTGGCCAGAATCCATCAAAAATCCTTCATCATTTAGTTCGATGTTCTTGCCATTAACTTCTAATTGTTTCATGATAGGTAATTATTTATTTGTTCGTGATATTTGCATTTGCTGATAAGTTCTTCATGAAAGCAACCATGAATCCTAATGCTTGCTTCATTTCAGGTTTTCTGAGCTCTCGCATCAGTTTCATCAGGCTGTATTCGCTTATGTTATCCTGTTCAATGGAATTGAATACCTGTACCGCATTGCCAATGGCTTGCATAATCTCAGGTTGAGTTAGGACTTTAATCGTCTCGAGTATGGTAACAATATTGTCTGAAAGTGCCTCAACATCATCTGTGCTGAAATGGGTGACCACATTATCGAGAATGTCAAAACTCTTCTTGAAG
>CAYUGX010000142.1:0-11854 GCA_964444375.1 uncultured Porphyromonadaceae bacterium
ATCACCCCCTGTCTGACCAGGCTGAATTTACTTGTGTCGATGCCCCACTGTTAGAGATCTCGGCCAGCTTCATCAGAAAAGCCATTGCCAACGGCAAAGATGTCAGGCACTTCCTGCATGCAAAAGTTTGGGAGTACGTGGAGGAGATGAATTTCTACAAATAGGTTTTTGTTTAGCTGGATAGTTGTTTAGCTGTTTAGTTGTTTAGTTGTTTAGGGATTAGTTTTTCGACGAAGTTGTGATCTCCTTAGGCTACTGAGTTGGTTAGAAATTAAGCTGATCGTCGTTCTTTGGTCTTCATACTCGTCTGATGTTATATAGCCTAGATCAAGGCAAATTTGTAGCTGACAATATACTTCCATAAGGCTTGCGTAACTAATGTTTGTAAAGTGTGCTTGTTCCTTTGAAGAGGTTTTTCCGGAGCCTTCGGCGATATTCGAGGAAATAGAAACCGAAGCTCTTCTTAACTGGCTTGATATACCAAATTTTTCATGATTCGGAAATTTTGAAGTTAATTGGTATATAGCCCGGACAAATACTCTGGAAGTTTGATAAACTCGTAACTTTTCGAATGAATATAGCATGATGAGAGGTATAGCTTTCACCAGTATATACGATTTGAAATAAACTCCCTGGAAAAATTAGCTTGACTTTGTTAATGTAATGGTCAATAACAAATTATTAAATAATCCTTTAGTATCATCAACCTGTAGCCAATTAAACAACTAAACAACTAAACAACTAAACAGCTAAACAACTAAACAGACCTCACCCCTTAAACCGATTAAATCGGAGCGCTTTGAGGAGCCAGTTGGGAAGATTTTGTTGGGGTTCGTATTTTCTGAGGTTCAGGTACCAACCTAATTTCTTTACGATTGGGATCCGATGTGTTTCGACAAACTCGATCAAGGTACCATCCGGATCTTCAATGTAAGAGAAATGACCAGCAGCTTCACCCATATCGAATGAGCCATCGTGCTTTTTCGTGCTGTCAACCGTGAAAGGGAAACCGTTTTGTTCACATTCATCTTTCAAGGCATTCATGCCTTTGATATCGAAACAAAGATGTATGAATCCGAGGTCACCCCAGAATCGGTTCTTGAAGATAAATTCAGGTTTTCGATCTAAAACCTGGATAAGTTCAATATCTGTATCACCCAAGACACGTGAAAATCCACCGGTTCGTTTCTTATGGTGGGTCAGTAAAACCCTACGCATCTGGTTACCACCCCCTGGTACACTTTGAAGGTCGTCAAATTTTCCTTCCAGATCATATAGTACCTTATCGTATCCAAGGATTCCGGAATAGAGTTTACGCGCCCGGTCAATATTGCTCACTCCAATAATTGCCCCAGCGGTGCCTCCTCCATGTTTTTTATCGTTGAAAAACCAACCATTTCCCTCAACAACTTCAAATACATTATTAAAGGGATCACGTACATAGAAATGCTTATTTCCATGTGGAGCCGAGTGAATGTCACTAATGATATGAGCGCCTTGCTCTTTTATTTCCTGATAACTCCGCTCAATATCTTTCGATTTGACCTTGGCGGCAAAAATACCCAGATCACCAATCTTTAGTTCAAAGCTGGGAGCCAATGGATTACGGCCTTTATACTGCCAAATTTCAAAGCCCCCACCCCCTTGAATGTTAATGGCTAATGCGGCATGTCGCTTTCGGGGCTCTCCTCCGGTATAGGGCAACATGAGTTCAGCTGTTGCTTCATCTTCAAAAATTCGCACATCCATACCGAAATGGTTTTTATACCATTTCCAGGCATCAAAAAGGTTTTCAACCCCAATACCAATCTGCTGTATACCTGTTATTAACTTACCTTTCATATCTCACCTCTTGACCATCAGTATAATATCGCATCAAAGATAGAAAGTATACCAATGCGGCCGAAAAAAGTTTTCATTTTTATCAAATAGTTGATCCATTATTCCCAAATTCGCTAAAATTCTTGTCATGGATCATTTTGAAAACAAAGTAGCCTGGATCACAGGAGCTTCAGCGGGCATTGGTGAAGCCATAGCAAAAGCACTTGCCGTAAAAGGTGCCAAGTTGGTTTTATCTGCACGCAGGGTTAACGAGCTTGAACGGGTAGCTAAAGAGACTTTGCTACCTGAATCTGATGTGCTGATTTTGCCCCTCGACATGACTGATTACACGCATTATGAGGAGGCAGTAAACCAGGTTATGAAACGCTTCGGTCAGATCGATTATCTTTTTAATAATGCGGGTGTAAGCTCTCGGGCTTTGGCTGTTAGCACTCCGATAGAAGTTGATCAGCGGATGATGGATATCAATTACTTCGGATCAATCGCACTGGCCAAAGCCGTTCTGCCAGTTATGATTAACCAGCAATCAGGACACCTGATTGTTACGTCATCAGTTATGGGCTGTTTCTCAACACCCATGCGATCAGCTTATGCGGCTTCAAAACATGCACTCCATGGTTTTTACAATGCGCTCCGAGAGGAAGTCTATCCCGACCATATACATGTTACCATTATTTGTCCGGGCTACATAAAAACAGAAATATCTGTCAATGCCCTAACTGAAACTGGAGAAAAATTCAATCAGATGTCCAAAAAACAAGCTGCAGGAATGGATCCCGAGGTGATGGCCGAAAAAGTGCTCAAAGCCATAACGAAAAAAAGACGGCAGGCTGCTTTTGGGGGCAAGGAGCTGCTCGGCATTTATTTCAATAAGTTTTTTCCCAGACTGATGGCGAAACAGTTACGCAAAATGCAGGAACAAAATTCCTTTACTCAATAACCTGAAGAATTTCTTGTCCACGTAAAATGCCTTGCTCATTGGCAGGCAGTAGGTGATGATATCTTTCGGGAAGTGACTTCGCCAGACCTTTCATCACGTTTTCAAGCTTAACCACTGGTTTCATTTTCAGGTAACCTCCCAAAACAATCATGTTAAAGATCTTGGTATTACCCATTTTTGCAGCTTCAGCTGCAGCATCAACCCGGCATATGCTAATGTCTTTGCGCTCAGGATGCCGACTAATCCCATTGCCATCATAAACCAGTAATCCTCCAGGTTTTACTGCTGGTTCAAACTTGTCCAGCGATTGCTGATTCAGAATAATCGCAGTATCATAAACACGTAATACTGGGCTGCTGATATTACCTTCACTCAGTATCACAGTCACATTAGCTGTACCACCTCTCATCTCGGGTCCATAGGCCGGAAACCAACTGACTTCCTGATTCTGCATAATTCCTGAGTAAGCCAGTATTTTACCCATCGATAGAACACCCTGGCCACCAAATCCTGCAATAATAATTTCTTCTGTCATAGTTAGTAGAAATTAGACTTGAACAAGTTTTCCGTCAATTTTAATATCACCCAGCGGATAAAATGGAAACATGTTTTCCTCCATCCACTGATTAGAAGCAACAGGGGTCATTTTCCAACCTGAATTGCAATTTGAGACAATTTCAACCAAACTAAGGCCTTTTTTCTCCTTTTGACAGGTAAAGGCCTTTTGAAGTGCTTTTTTTGTTTTTCTTACATTTCTGGGTGTATGTACTGCCTGTCTTGTAACATAATTAACCCCCGGAAGATTGGCAACTAACTCCGTAATTTTCAACGGATTGCCCATCGTATTCAAGTCTCTGCCATAGGGACTTGTGGTGGTTCGCATCCCTTCAAGGGTGGTTGGAGCCATTTGACCACCTGTCATTCCGTATATGCCGTTATTAATAAAAACGATGGTAATGTTTTCGCCCCGATTGCAGGCATGAATGGTTTCGGCTGTGCCGATGGCGGCTAAATCACCATCCCCCTGATAGGTGAAAACAAATTTCTCAGGCCAGCAGCGCTTGATACCTGTTGCCACAGCAGGTGCACGACCGTGAGCAGCACCCTGCATATCAACATTCATAAAGTCATAAGCGAGCACCGAGCAACCAACTGGGGCAACTCCAATGGTGTCTTGCCAAATATCCATCTCTTCAATAACCTCCATCAATATCCGGTGTGCCGTACCGTGGCCACAACCAGGGCAATAGGATAAGGTTTTATCCTTCATTAACCTGGTCTTTGTATAGACCAAATTCTCGGGTTGAATAATCTCTTTAATGTCCATGATTAACCTCCAATAATTTTGTGGGAAAGTGCATCGACCACCTCCTCTGGAGTTGGAACCATACCACCCATCCGACCAAAATGTTCGACTTTCACCTGACATTCCACAGCCAGTTTGACATCCTCGATCATTTGTCCCGCACTTTGCTCAACAGTTAATATTCCTTTCATATTGGCAGCAATTTCATTCAGCTCTTTCTTGGCAAATGGCCACAAGGTAACGGGCCTGAACAAGCCAACCTTGATCCCTGTCTCTCGAGCCATTTCAATGGCTTTTTGACAAATTCTAGCGCTTGAACCATATGCCACAAATAAGTATTCTGCATCTTCAACGGAGAAGGTCTCAAAGCGTGTTTCTGAGGCTTCACAAGATGTATATTTCCTTTGCAGATGAATATTGTGCTTTTCTTGCTTAGCCGGATCAAGGTCTAATGAGGTCACAATATTGGCCGTCCTGTCTTTGGTCTTTCCAGTGGTTGTCCAACTCTGATCAAATGAAGTGGCCCGAGCTTGTTGATCCCCAATCTCGACTTTCTCCATCATTTGTCCGATGAGACCGTCTGACTGGATCATGACGGGATTTCGGTATTTAAAGGCTAGCTCAAAGCCCAGACCAGCAAAATCATACATTTCTTGAACGGATGAAGGTGCCAGCGTGATCAATCTATAGTCACCATGTCCGCCACCTTTAGTGGATTGAAAATAGTCGGCCTGTGAGGGTTGGATTGTTCCCAGCCCAGGACCTCCACGAACCACATTCACGATCACACAGGGCAGTTCAGCGCCAGCCATGTATGAAATACCTTCCTGCATCAATGATATTCCCGGACTGGATGAGGAGGTCATCACTCGCTTTCCGGTTCCGGCAGCACCGTACAACATATTGATAGAAGCCACCTCACTCTCGGCCTGCAACACAACCATTCCGGTTCTTTCGTGAGGCTTTTCCATCATCAGGTATTCCATAACCTCGGACTGAGGAGTGATTGGATAGCCAAAATAGGCATCGGCCCCGGCTCGAATAGCGCCTTCAGCCACAGCTTCATTGCCCTTCATGAGTCTTATTTCTTTCATTTTCCTATGCCTTTTGTTTTACGACTCCATTTTTTTACGATACACGGTGATTACTCCATCTGGACATACAATTGCGCAATTCGCACAGCCCGTGCAATCTGTGGGATTCTTCATATAAGAAATGTGATAGCCTTTACTGTTTACCCGGTCAGTCATAGCCAGAACCTGGGTTGGACAGGCGGTGTTGCACACTTCGCAGCCTTTGCATCCTTCTTCATCGACTACGATTGCTCCTCTCACTTTAGCCATAATTGATTTTTCTTTCTTTTAAAGCTTTTAAATATACTTTTTTCCTGTATCCAGAAAACTGACAAAGTACAGGATTTTATTTACTGGTGATCGTTATGAAATTGTTGGAGTCGTTTTTCCAATACATCAAACTGGGTTGGATGCACGTGTGAAACACAAGCCCGCAGTCCTTCACTTCGATCGCTTCCGGTGATATTCAGAGAGATGGCGCTGATACCATAGTAGATCAGCCTTTCGAGTAAGTCATCACCTTCAAATCCCGGGTAGGCAAAAGTAAAGTAAAAACCATCGGCAATGGGTTCATCAATGTCAGTGTCATACACAATCTTGAAACCATTTTCAGTAAATAGTTTCTTCATTACTTTAGCTCGTCTACCATACTCTAAAACACCATCCCGAAAATTAAACTCCCCATCATTAGCCGCTTTTAGCATGGCTGCTAATCCAAACTGAGCTGAATGATTAACCCCTGATGATAAGGAATATAATGCTCCATAAACAATAGAATAGCCAAAACAAGTACTGTTGTAGTAGCGACTCAAATCTGGATAACAGCGGGCATATTGGAAATCCGACATCACAATAGCGGCTACCCGCTCACCCGCAAAACTAAATGCTTTCGAGCTGGAAATGAGCATCATCCAGTTGTCTGTGTATTTAGCAACGGTGGGTTGAAAAGGTGGCTCACCTGGATTGGCGTAATCGTGTCTGAAGTCCATTCCAAAATAGGCCAGGTCTTCGATCACAATGGCATCATACTGAGTAGCCAGTTCACCAATTATCTTCAGTTCTTCATCTGTGAAACATATCCAGGATGGATTGTTGGGATTTGAATATAAGATTGTAGAAACTTTACCTGTTTTTAGGAAGCTTTCAAGTTTGGACCTGAGTTTTTCTCCCCGATAATCGTAGACATCAAACGACCAATAATCATGGCCCAAAACCCGGCATTGCTGTTTCTGAACCGGGAAGCCTGGGTCAATAAAAACGGTTCCATATTTTCTAGCATCCGATCGGTTTGCCACCATAAAGGCAGCCATGGCGCCCTGCATTGAACCGACACTCGGTATACAACTTTCAGCTCTCACCTCTACATCGAGAAAGAGTTTAACAAAACGTTGAACTTCGCGCTTCAATTCAGGAACACCATCAATCATTGGGTATTTTGAGGCTACTCCCCTGTGCAAAGCTGCAATTTCAGCTTCAATACCAATATCAGGAGGCTCCAGACCTGGAACACCCATTTCCATTCTAACGTATTTTTCTCCAGTGTGTTTTTCGATTTCGTTGACAAGTCTGACCAACTCCCTGATTGATGCTCTGCCAATATTAGGCAATTTTGCACGAGCAATCTGCTCCGCAACAATCTCGTGATTTATGGGTGTATTTTCCATGATGACAATACCTAAAAAAACAAAACGGCAACCGAAGTCACCGCTTTATGAATTGAGTTAAAATTCTTTTAGCAGTTGGCCAACCCACTGACGTATTCGCTCCTCTGTCTTTTCGGCTTCAAAATCTTCATCTATAGGCAAGCCAACAAAGACAGCACCACGCTGCGCCTTGGATTGTTCAAATTCATAATCACTCACAGGAACAAATCCGACCAGCGATGCTCCTATTTGCTCAAGTCTTTCGGCCAGCACACCGATATCATCAACAAAGTGATGAGCATAGGCCACGTGGTCACCTAAGCCAAAAATAGCACACTTTTTCCCAGCCAAATTCATAGTTGATAACCGAACAAGAAAATTATCCCAGTCATTTTTAACCGGTTGATCTTGCCATGTATGTGTGCCGACGGTTGGTCCACCGAAAATGATCTTATCATAGGGCTCAATATCTAATTCAGTGGCATCCTTAACAGGTATGAGGCTAACCAACTGCTCACCAAAAGCAGCGCCAACCAGATGAGCCACCTTTTCAGTATTTCCTCCCCGGGGACCGTAAAAAATCGCAATTTTATCCATTTGAATGTATTTCTAGGCCTAACAAAGTTATCATTTTTTTATCCTGATTCTTGCATCAACTGCAACCACCTGATCCAGTGTTCCAAGTAATGGATTCAGATCCATTTCAACAATCTCAGGAGCAGCATCAACCAAGCTCGACACCCCAGCAATATTTCGATAGAAAGCCTCGAGGTCTATGCCATCTTGCCCGCGTGTTCCCTCCAGTAATTTAAATCCTCGCAATTTGCCTACCATGGTTACTATTTCTGTTTGGTTAAGTGGAACAAGGCCAGCATTCACGTCTTTTAACACTTCAATGAAAATACCACCTAATCCGCACAAGACTAGATGACCAAAATCGTCCTCACTTTTTGCTCCAATGAACAATTCTTGCCCCGAAAGCATCGGTTGAACCAATACACCTGTAGCCTTTTCAAGCGACATCAGGCGTTCAAACTCTTTATGCGCTATGATCTCATCTTTGACGTCCAACACAACCCCACCTATGTCTGATTTATGAACGGGACCAATGACTTTCATTACCCATGGGAATGGGATTTCTTGCAGGCAGGCAGTTACGGCCTCAGGCTCAGTCAACACGGTCTCCGCCACTCGATCAATGCCTGCAGCATCGAGCAAATCCTGAACTATATCAGGAGGTAAGTACCCTTCGGGTGCTCGCTCAATAATCTGTCTGATCGCATCATATTTTTCATCCGGCAGGTGATCAAAAGAAGTAGGTTCATCGCTGTGATAAGCTAGAACCAGGGCATTTCCAAATGCAACTTCATCTGGGAAGTTAATGTGCCCCTTTGACAAAAAGCGTTCAATTTCTTTATGGGCATTAAACGTGCTGGGTAGCACCGGATAAATGGGCTTGGTGCAGGTTTTCATCTTCTCATGTAGCAGATCATACGCTGGCTCAACACTGAATAAGCCAGGCGAACCAAATATAACGACCATACCATCAATTTGAGAAAAACGTTTCTCAGCAAATTCGATACAAGCATCCAGCTCGTTCACACTCCCAGTGGCCAGGATGTCAATCGGATTGGCGGTAGAAGAACCCGGATGCAAATTGGTCATCAATTCATCGGCGATGGGCCCTGTCAATTCAGGCACATTCAATCCACCGTCAGACAACACATCAGTCAGCATTACTGCAGGTCCTCCAGCATGTGTAATAATGGCCAGATTTGGTCCTGCTAATCTTTTATGCATGAATATACCCCCTAAAGTTGCCAATTCTTCCCGACTATAACATCGCACAATACCTGCTTTATTGAACAGGGCATCAACAGCAATATCCGGGTTAGCCAGCGCTCCCGTGTGTGAAGAGGCTGCACGGCCTCCAGCTTCAGAAGCGCCTGCCTTGATGGCTGCTATCCGACATCCTTTTCGAACGAGTGAACTGGCATGCTTTAACAATTTATCAGGCTTGCTGATGGCTTCCAAGTATAAAAGTTTTACCCTTGAGCTTGATTGAGGATCAAAACTCTTGTCGAGGTACTCGAGCAGATCTTCCACACCGAGTTGAGCAGAATTTCCTACAGAATACACTGAATTAAAGATCAATCCATGCGGAATTGCAGATTCCATGATGTAGACCGCCATTGCACCTGAACCTGAAACAAAATCGACTCCATCAGGGTGTAGTTTCGGTGTTGGTTTTGTAAAGCAACCGTTGTATGCCGTATTGATGACTCCAATGCAGTTGGGTCCGATCATGCAAGCTCCGGTCTCGTTTAAAATATCGACGATCTCCTGTTCAAGCTGAGCTCCTGCATGACTCTCTTCTGAAAAGCCTGCTGAAATGACAATAAATGCTTTGGTGTCACGCTTGTGTGCTAGAAAATCGATAACACCTTTGCAATGTCGGGCTGCAACAGCCAGGATGGCAAGGTCAACCTGAGGAATATGAGTCAGATCACGATAGGATTGCACCCCCTGAACTTGATCTTCTTTGGGATTGGAGACGTACAAATCACCTTCAAAACCTCCGTCGAGGATATTTTTTAATATTTTCCCTCCCGGTTTTTGAATATCATTTGAAGCCCCGACAACCACAATACTCCGGGGCCTGAGTAATTGTTCTGTAACCATAATATTGATGATGAGCTAAGGACAAAATAATCAAATTTCTTCCATCCCAAACATGATAGTCATCATTAATTCTTAAAGGATGTTAAACACTATCGAATTGTGCGTTGAAAACTCTATTTTTAGAGACTACTCCACGTAATACTATCGCTATGAGAAAATTGGTTTTTGCTATACTGATTGCCTGGTTATCAACCAGTCTATTTGCCCAATACGAATTAGATTATTACCTGCCGGATGGGCTGGTCTTTGATCCGGATGTACCTGCACCAGCTGAGGTTTTGGGCCATGAAGTTGGAGAATACCATGTCACCCATGACAAACTGGTGAAATACATGGATGCCCTGGATGAAGCATCTGACCGGGTTAGCAAGCAAGTCATTGGTTTTTCCCATGAGAAACGCCCCCTTATGCTTATGGTATTTACCAGTGCACAAAACCAATCTAACCTTAATAAACTCAGGCTAGACCACCTCGAAAGCATTGATCCTGAACGCAACAAAACCCGTGTTCGGCAAGAACCCCTGGTCGTGAACCTGGGCTATACGGTACATGGTAATGAAGCCTCAGGCGTAAACGCTGCCTTGGTGGTGGCCTACTACCTTGCCGCATGTGAAAACAGTGAACTTAACCGAATTCTTGACAAGAGCATCATTCTGCTTGATCCCTGCCTAAATCCTGATGGGGCCAATCGTTATGCTTCATGGGTCAACTCACATAAAAGTCTTCATAACATCAGTGATCCTGCATCAATGGAATTTAGCGAAGCCTATCCAGGTAGCCGGACAAACCATTACTGGTACGATCTGAACCGGGATTGGATGTTTGTACAGCATCCTGAAAGTCAGGCGAGAATTAAGGCATTTCATGAATGGATGCCCCAGGTTTTAACTGATCATCATGAGATGGGCGGAAGCTCAACGTTCTTCTTCCAGCCTGGTGTAGAATCGCGGAATAACCCAGTAGTGCCCCCGAGTAATTATGCATTGACTCAAAAAATCGGCACTTATCATGCCCAAGCTTTGGATGAGATTGCCTCTCTTTACTACACTCAGGAAGTTTTCGATGATTTCTATTTTGGTAAAGGATCTGCTTACCCAGACGTAAACGGTTGCATAGGTATCCTTTTCGAGCAAGCCTCTAGTCGTGGTCATGAACAAGAAACAGCTTACGGAACCCTTACTTTCCCTTTTACAATTCGCAATCAGGTTCGCACATCGCTATCCAGTATTGAGGCATCCTGGGCAATCAGGAAGGAACTCCAATATCATCAGGCTCAATTCTTTGAATCAGCCCTCAAAGAAGCCAACAACAATCCAGTCAAAGGTTATGTGTTCGGTGAGCAAAACGACCCGCATCGCACTCACATGATGATCGATATTTTACTTCAACACGATATAGCAGTTGAACCGCTTCGCAATACGATCGGGCTAAATGGGATAGAATTTAAAAAAGGTTTTGCTTATCTCATACGCTGTCAACAAGCCCAATATCGTATGATTCGTACCCTGATGGAGAAAGTAACCACCTTTGCTGACAGTACCTTTTATGACATTTCAGCCTGGACCCTTCCCTTAGCTATGGGCATACCCTATGCTGAATTGGATGCTAAAGAACTGACCAGGTGCCAAACAGATCGCCCACTCATTGAGGCTCCAGAATTGGCTGGGATCGTGGTGGGGGGTGTGGCCAAACAAGCCTACGTTTTCGATTATGATCCTTATTTCGCACCCAGTGCCGTTCAGGATCTGCTTCAAGCGGGTCTTCGGGTAAAAATAGCTAACCAGCCGTTCAGCATCCAGATTGAAGGAGAAACCCGGCAATGTGACTTTGGGACCATTCTCATTCCATTGCAAATGCAATCTTTCAGCTCCTCAGAGATTTATGATCTTATGAGTGAATTGGCCTCACAATACGGCTTGACTGTTTACAGTTTGTCAACAGCATTCACCCTAGACGGACCTGACCTGGGATCAGGAGGTTTTAGTTTCATTACTCCACCAAAAATAGCACTCCTGGCTGGCGGACGAGTCAGCAGTCGTGAAGCTGGACAAATCTGGCACTTATTTGATACCCGTTTCGAAATACCGGTCACAGTGGTAGATGTAAATCGATTTCGGCGACTGAATTTACAAGCCTACAACACACTTATATTACCGAGTGGATCCTATTCTGAATTGGGTGAGGATGGTATTGAGAAGCTCAAAAGTTGGATCAGGCAAGGCGGAAAAGTGATCGCCCTGAAATCTGCCAATAATTTCTTACGGCAAGCTGAAATCATAGGCTTTGATTCAAAACAGCCACAACGAATTCATCAAAACGACGATTTGTTTAAACCATATGAGAAACGAAGGTCAGACTAGATTCGTCC
>CAYUGX010000143.1:0-11804 GCA_964444375.1 uncultured Porphyromonadaceae bacterium
GTACAACACAGGTGATCCGTCGATGACTCTGAATCTCATAGAAACACTGATTGGACTCAATACTTATCCTGTACCGCTGGACTATCTTCCCATTGAGCAGGAATCAATTTTTGACACCTATCCGATGATGTACTGGCCCAATGGCGATAAAATATTGCGGGCCACCCGGATCATTGCCCGGGATTCCAGATTCAATGCAGTATTTCTGGGTAATTTTCGATGTGGGCCCGATTCTTTCCTCAGGCATTACATCCGGGAGGAAATGAAAGGGAAACCTTTTTTACACCTTGAAGTGGATGAGCACAGTGCAAATGCCGGAATGATTACCCGTCTTGAGGCCTTTCTGGATAGTCTTAACGGCTACCAGATGAAGGAGCAAAAGCATCTGGCCGTGAAGGAGCCTTCCAAATCTCTTCCAGTTACCGATCGAACCATTTATTTCCCCTATGCCAATGATGTGATTCATGCCTTTGCCGGGGCCTGTCGCCATGTTGGAATAAAGGCTGAAGTTTTACCCATGCAGGATGCTACCGACATTGAATTGGGAAGAAAGTACACCAACGGACAGGAGTGCTTTCCCTTGATTTGTACCACCGGTAGTTTTCTGAGAAAGCTCATGGAACCAGGGATCAACCCAAAAGAATCGGCCTTTTTTATGCCCGACCACAATGGCCCCTGTCGCTTTGGCGGATACAATAAGCTGCAATCCATCATTTTCGAACGATTGGGCTATGAGGGGGTCATGATGGTTCACCCCAGCAATGAAGATAATTACTCCAGTATTGCACCGGGCAGTCCGGTAACCTGGCGTACAGTGGCCTGGAAAGGCATGGTAGGTATAGATCTGTTGCGTAAAATGCAGCAGCAGATTCGACCCTATGAGTTGCATGCTGGTGAAACCGACAGGATCTACCAGCATACTCTCCAGGAAATAATCAAATGCCTTGAGCGTGGAGCAGATGATATAGTAGCTGAAATTGAATCTGCTGCGCAAAAGTTTGCGGCTATTCCCATTCATGCGCAACAAAAGAAACCGGTCATCGCCGTGGTTGGTGAGATCTTTATGAGAGACAATGCCTATTGTTCAGATAATGTGGTTAAACGCTTAGAAGAATTAGGAGCAGAAACCCTAATGGCTCCCATTGCTGAATGGGTTAGTTATTCATCATACCGTTATACAAGGGATAGTAAGTGGCGACGGAATCATGTGGCCCGTTTCAAATCACAATTGCAGGGATTTATCCAACATCGGATTGAGGAAAAAATGGTAAAGGCTGTTGAGCGGCATTTGTCACTCGGACCCATTGTTCATGTGAAAGACATGCTTGAACACTGTGATACCTATATTCACCATGATTACGATGGTGATCCACCCTTGTCTATTGGGACTGTTTCAATATTATCTAAATCTATCCTGTCGGGGGTGGTTAATATTTTACCTTTCACCTGCATGCCGGGAGCTTTAAACACCTCAATAACTGGGCTGTTCAGAAAGGATCATGATGACATTCCCTGGGAGAATTTTGCTTACGATGGGCAAACGGATGCCTCGATTGAAAGTCGCTTCCAGGCCTTCATGCACCAGGCTAAAGAATATGGAGCTCGCCATGAGTTGATCCAATAACTGTTTGTTATATTTGGCACCATGAAGGAGGTCAAGTACCACGAATTATTGGTTGATTCTTCAAGGGCAATCGCTGATTTAGTGGTTGACCAGGTAGGACATGATCAAATTAAGCACCGCCAATTATTCAATTTGGCTAAAAATTCAAGCGGACAACTGGCAATGCGTGCTGCCCGGGCATTCGACTTGTGCGATGAGGCTCATCCCGGATTGGCCGAGCCGCTACTCTCAGAGATAAGGACTTCTGTTTATGCATTCAATCACCTGTCAGTCGCACGATGTTTTTTGCGTTTGCTTCTTCGGTATCCCTTGCCTCAGGATGAGGAAGAATTGGGTCAGTTTTATTTGTTCAGTATCGAAACAATGCAGGATCAGAAGCTTCCGATCGCACTGAGGTATTACGGCATGCGAATTGCCTTTGAAGTTTGTCTACTGATGCCAGATCTTCGCTTCGAACTATTCCCCATGTATGAAGAAATTGCCAGAAACACAGAAAAAGGGTTGAAGGGTCGTGCCGTAATTTGCATAAGCGAGCTCGAAAAGAAATTTGGAAGAGACTAAGTCTATGAGAACAATGGTAAAATGGATATTACGGAAATTGCGTTTAATGCAGTTGGCCGATTATGGTCGCTTCCTGATTCAAAAATGGAAAATGCACGCAAAGAATCGGGATTTTGTTGCTCAAAACCCTGATGTGGTCTTACCCCCCAATTACCTACTCTATGAGTCATTCCAACTGGATTATGCACGGTATTATGTGAATGGTAGAAAAACGGCTGAATGGTTGACAGAACTCATTCTGCCTTATCTTCATGATGGCAGGATAAAGGTATTGGATTGGGGTTGCGGTCCGGCTCGAGTAGTCCGGCATCTTCCAGACCTTTTGGCAAATGGCTCGCAAATATGCGCTACCGATTACAATAAAAAAAGTATTGCCTGGTGTGCCAGTTCCCTGCCGGATGTCCAGTTTAGCGTGAATGATTTGATGCCACCGCTGGATTATCCTGATTCAAGTTTTGACCTGGTGTATGGGATTTCTATTTTTACCCACTTGTCAGAACCTGCCCATACCGCCTGGATGAATGAACTACAACGCATCCTTGTACCCGGAGGAATTCTATTTCAGACCCTTCACGGTGAGGTCTTTAGAGCTAAACTAACTCAGTCAGAAAAACAGTCTTTTAGCCGGGGAGAATTGGTTACCAGGGGACAAGTGAAAGAGGGACACAGAACATATGTGGCTTTTCATCCTGAGTTGTTTGTAAGAAACTGGACTCAGTCGCTTGAGCTCGTTAAACACCTACCGGGATCTGAGCAAAATGGAACGCCCGAACAAGATGTTTGGGTTTGGCGAAAGCCTTAATTATTAGACGATTGTAACAGGAATTCCTGACAAGAATTACAATATGATCAGCATCCCTGTTGCGGCAAGAATGGCAATTGCGACAGCGCTGACACCAGCCATGATGCCATTTCCTCCACCCCAGAGTTTTGCTGGGTTTAAAGATGGGGTTCTTTGGCCGGCCCTTGTCGGATTCTTATAGTAATCGGGCACATTTGGAATGGAGTCACCATCGGTGTCAGAAAACTGATTGAGATAGGCGATGAACCCTTCCCATTCTTTCATCTCCTGAAGACCTGATTGCTGTGAATCAGCATCTACCAGCAATTCATTTAGGTCGCTTACCGGACTCCCAAATTTGTCTTTTGGCACTACTTTCAAGAGGCCCATGGTGACTTGCTTGACCAATCCAAAAAACTCGAGAACGTAGTTGTTTGTTGCCAGCGAATAGAGTTGTTTGTTCTTATTTGAAAGGTCAATGGTTTCATAGCCATTCTCTGGATCTCCCAGGCTGACTTCATATACCTGATCGAGTAAGATCCGTCTGGGATTATATTTATACCGTACTCCCGACCAGTACGCATAGTTGCCGGTGCTAATCTTTGGGGCTAGTAGCATGGCCTCCAACACATTTTTAATCTCTTTTGCAGTCAGATAAACCTGAGCCATTGAATATCCTGGTGATTGGTCATAAACACCCGATCCCAAGGGCACAATACGAAACAAATCATTGACAAGCTGATGCCCGGTGGCACCTACACGAATCTCGTCACGTATCAATCCTGCAACTGCTAAAGTCAGGTCATTATCTATTGTTTGATTGATATGCCAATGCAATGCATCAGCCACTAGCGGACCCAAGTTTGATTCAATTCGATACGTCTCCTCATTAAAACGCAGATCAAAATCGGTTTCGACCAGTGCTTTACCAGGTTCAAGGTTGAGGTTTTTGAAAACAGTTTGTTCAATGAGCTTTTGATATCCTTCAATATCTTGTTGGATCTCAGCATCTCCTTTAATATCATCGGTAATGGGAATGAGAGAAGCTTTCTTAATTACAAACTGACCGTTGTTTAATGATCCATCAATTCGACCCACAAAGGCCCCTTCTGATCCTGACTGCACGATGGTAGTCTGATTCACGGTAATCGGTTCGAATAGTTGGGTATGTGTGTGTCCACTTATAATCAGGTCGATGCCATTTATCTGCTTGACGAGATCTACATCTTCACCTACCCAGTTTCCTTTTTTGTCTTTGCTCACACCGCTGTGACTCAAACAGATAACCAGATCTACTTCAGCTTCATTCTTCAAATAACGCACCATATCCAGGGCTGCATTATACCTGTTGGTAAATGCTGCAGGTTTTACATATGGGGCTACAGTACCTGCTTCTTCTCCAATAATTCCAAACAATCCAATTTTAACTCCATTTTGCATGATTATGGTATGGGGACTGATCACTTCTTCCTGATATAGTTTTTGCAGGCCATCATCCTCAGGTTCATCAGCGTTAAACTGAATATTGGCTAAAGAAGAGGGGGTATTGTCCCCTTCGATTTTCCCGATCGAATGATCGAAGCCAGTGATTCAATGCCCATGTCAAATTCATGGTTCCCAATACAAACGGCATCGTAGCCCATCTTTTTCATCAACCTCAGCTGAAAGCCTTCCTCAATTTCTTTCGTATGAAAAAGAGTCCCCATTAGGAAATCACCACCGTCTAGAATCAGTGGATCTTTTCCCGTTTCCTGTTTGACTTGATCAAAACAACCTGCAATTCTCGAAAAGCCACCCCGTGTTTTGTCATCATTGATTTGCATTGGGGTATAATCAGCAGTTGGGGCATAGCCCAAAAGTCGTGAATGCATGTCGTTGGTGTGGAGTATGGTCAGGTCTTGAGAGAGACCACTGTTAACCAGACAGAAACAGCATATGAGGAGGACAAAGGATTTTTTCATGGCGCAGTTTTATCGTACTCGAAAAGTAATTAATCAAAAGCAATTCACCGTCACGTTAGGAGCAAAGAAATTGCTAAATTTCCAAAAATTATAAAAATATGGGCAAACCTACCTCACCCTTGTGGCTATTAGGCATATTGCTTCTGTTTACCAATACCCTGCAAGGCCAGGAAGGTTCACATCCTGAATTATGTGTTGGTCATTACTGGTCTGAGGAGGAAGCAGCTGAGTTTCTGGGAGAAATCAGAAAACAAATAGTGGGCTTATCTGATTGGGAAACCCGTCGGAAATCAATTCTGGATGGGATAATGAAAGGAGGCGAAATCGCTGATTTATCTCTTCCAAGAAGTACCCCGGCAGTGCAAGGCGGGGAGGTGTTTATATTAGCTGGATACCAGGTGCAAAGTCTGGCAATTCAAACAACTGATAGTACTACTGTCTTCGGGAATTTATACCAACCCACACATACCAATGGATCAGTGCCGTTCATTCTCTGTCCGCATGGACACTGGTCTAATAATAATGATTACGGGCGATTCAGGGCAGACATGCAATACCGCTGTGCTGTTTTGGCCCGTATGGGAGCCTATGTATTTGCCTATGACATGATTGGGTATGGTGAAAGCACTTCTCATTCTCATCATCATCCAAAGGCTCTGCAGATGCAATCATGGAATGGTGTTCGTTTGCTGGATTATTTTCTCTCCCTGCCGGATGTTAATCCAAAACAAGTGGCTATTACAGGTGCTTCAGGTGGAGGAACTCAGAGCTTTCTTCTCACCGCTATCGATGACCGGATCAAAGTTTCAGTTCCCTGTGTCCAGGTATCGGCTCACTTCTTTGGAGGCTGTGTGTGCGAAAGTGGTATGCCCATACACGCTTGGACTGGTGTACAAACCAATAATGTTGAAATTGCTGCCTTAGCTGCTCCCCGGCCTATGCTTCTTATTTCGAATGGTGACGACTGGACGAAGAACACTCCTGAAGTGGAATATCCCCATATACAGTGGATTTATGATCTGTATGATGAAAGGAAGCGAGTGGAAAATGCTCATTTTGCTGAAGAGGTTCACGATTATGGGCCCAGTAAACGACAGGCAATGTATCAATTCATGCTCAAATACCTTAACTTGAATCATGAAGAATTATTGGTCGAAGGGGTGATCCAAGAACATTTTGTTCAGGTCTTGTCACGCGAAAAATTATCGATGAGATGAGTAGAAAATTTGAGGCACTGTTATTGGATTTAGATGGTTTACTGATAGACTCTGAAAAGGTTTATCACGAAGTAGGGTATGCGATGACAGCAGAACTGGGAAAAACTTTAACCCTCGAAACTATTGCGAAGCAGATGGGGAGGTCTCCTTATGAATCCATGGAAATATATCGGGCTGATTTGGGTATAGACCATATGAGTACGCAAGAATTGGTAGACTGGCGCGACCAACGAATGATAGCTGCTTACCAAGAGAATATTGATCTGATGCCAGGAGCGGCTGAACTATTGGCTGCAGCTTTCGGTCAATACAAGATGGCCATTGCAACGGGCAGTACAAGAAACCTGGTTGATATTGTTGTCGACCAATTAGATTTGAAGAAGTATATGGATCATATCCAGGCATCTGATACTGTGGCGCATGGGAAGCCAAATCCGGATATTTTCGAGGCTTGTTTACACCAAATTGGTGTTGAGGCAAGAACTGCCGTGGTGGTTGAAGACTCATCAAATGGGTGCTTGGCAGGAAAACGGGCTGGTTGTCATGTTGTAGCGGTGCCCAGTGAGTATACCAGGCATCAGGATTTTTCAATGGCTGATGTGATTAAGAGTGATTTATTTGAAGTTTGGGATTATATAAAGTAAATAAAATGGAGAATTCTTGGATCTTACTTTCTGTAGTTTTAGGTGTACTTATTTTTGGCGCCGTGTTGTTGATTGCTTTCAGACAATCACAAGCTCGTGACCGCCGGGCCTTTCAACGACCTGATGCAGAACAAAACGACTCATCAAAAACAGTAATGGGCTTAGTGGCCGGAATATTGTTTGGGGTAGGGATCGGACTGGCCATAGGCATCAGTCTTGATAATATTGCAGTCGGACTGGCCATTGGAATCGGATCGGGGACTGCTTTAGGGGCTGGTCTCGGGCAGATATTTCAGGCTCAGTCAGCTAAGAGAGGACACATCAAACCAGTCGCTCAAACACCGGCAAGGTGGAGCCTGTTTTTGGCCTTGGGATTAGCCGCCGCGTTGGCAGTAGGACTGGTGTTGTTCTTCTTTATTGGTAATTGAAGAAACTTTTCTCCTTCATGATCTTTTCAAGGTCATCAATCTCTTTGGGCACATCTTTTGAAATCACTTGATTTCCTGTTTTGGTAATATAGACATCATCCTCGATCCGAACGCCTATATTGATGTACTTTTCGAAGACAGGTCGAACTGCAGTCAGAAAGTGTTCAATCTCTTCAGGTTTAGCCGAAGCAGAAGCCCTGCCTTTCAGTCGGTCAAGGTAATTCTCAGGGAAATACAGTCCAGGTTCCATTGTCAGGATCATACCTGGTTTAAGAACACCACCATATCCACCCACATCATGAACAGCGAGTCCAATGTGGTGAAAGAAACCGTGTTGTATCCAAAATCGTTTTTGCCATGAGCTATTCAGATCGGTTATGAGTCCAAGTTTAGCCAGTCCTTCATTTAGCACATCTACAGCTGCATTTGAGACTGCTCCTATAGCAACTCCGGGCTCCATCATTGAAATTGCCTTCTTTTGAGCATCTAAAACCAATTGATAAATTTCACGTTGTTCGGTGGTGAATTTACCAGACACTGGAAAAGAACGACTGATGTCTGCCGTATAATAACCATATCTGGCACCTACATCGAAGACCATCATATCCCCTTTTTCCAAGGTACGATCGTTCTGACCGTAGTGAACATGGGTTGCATTGGGGCCAGATGCTGCCTGAATTCCAAAGCCCAGATCCGGACAGTTTGCTTTCTGGAAGCAGTAATTCAGTATTAGCTCAAAATCTTTCTCATTCATACCGGGCTCAGCAGCTTTGAATACTTCAACCAGACCAGAAGCTGTGCTTTCAATGGCGTGCTTTAGCAGATCCATTTCGTACTCATCTTTGATGGTACGCATTTCATGAATATATGGGGCGATGTTTCTGATGTCTTCCACTCCACTAAGCCCTCTTCCGAGTTCTGTCAAATCGATCATGGAAGAGAAGTCAACCCAAAGTGTCTTTGTTCGAAAGAGTTGTGATCCTAGTCTGGAAAACTCTTCTTTGTTGGTATACTGTGTCTCCTGATTTAGTCTGCCTGATCGGTTAAATCGTGATTCTTCACGGTAAATAGTATGTGATTTTGTTTTACCGTTAAGTACCAATATACCATCTACTGACAGATCTCCGGTCAAATAATAATAGTTCCAGTTTACATTCATTGACAAGGTATAATCTCGACCGCTGTTCTTTATGATGGCTATGTTTTCACCGATGTGGTTATAGATCTGCGTTCTTCGTTGTTCATAGGGTGCCTCTTCACCTGCCGATGCTGCAAGGCAAAAGGTAAGCACGAAGACGATTGAAAATAGTTTTTTCATAATCATAGAGTTACACTATTTAGGCTTGTTTTGTTCCCATTTGGGCCGCAATGGCCAGAATAACACCCAGAATGATTGAGTACACAGCTGCGACCAAAACCCGATATTCTCCCGGAAGCAGAAAGTTAAGGGTTTGTGCGGGAATCCAAAAGAAGGGAATTGTTTTCTTAAACACAAAATTCCACTGGACCTTCCAATCCATGTCACTGATGATTTTTCCCATCGAAATCGGACTCCACAGGGCACTCAATTTGCCTTTGTGGCTGGCAATGTGGGTGTCGGTAATCTTGTGTATGGTCATGAATACCGGAGCGAAGAAAAGATTCAGTGTTGTGCTCACCACAAAAGCTGTTACTAATTGCAGCCCGCTTCCTTCACGTATAAAATTCCGTTCGAGAATACTGGCCGGATCATCCAGGCCATAGTTTAATCCCATCGTTTCGAGCATAACTGGTGCCCCTGCTCCGAAAATTACGAAAGCCATTTTGATGGATATCCCTAGGAATCCCCACACCACAGCCCGAGGGATAATGCCGAAGCCCTTCAGGGCATAGCCACCTGTTTTAATTCTGAAACCCATAATCTCCCCAATACTGGCGAGTATGAAAAACTTGATGAAGCTCATTAAATATGGATAATCCTGATTGACGGATTGGTATTGATCGAAGGCGATAGAGCTCAAAACAAAGGGGAGGAAAATCGCAACAAGAGCTCCAGCAATGATTAAGTCACCTTTTTTCATTTTGGATTTATTTTATCTGATTCGTACCGATTATTCGGGTGATATATGACGTGTAGATGTGAATTGCCGGTCTCTAGCTGTTCACAAGGAGTCATTGCAAGTTTAGGAGCCGCTACACCCATTTCAAAACAGATTGGTCCCGTGAATATTCTTGCCTCGTCCCAAAGATTTTGATCAATAAAAGACTGCAATACTTGTGCACCACCCTCTACAATTATCGACAGGATTTGGTTTTTAAACAAGTGGTTGAGCATCTCTTTAACCGAGTTTGTTGAATCTGAAAGCTGACAGATGGAAAGATTGGGTTTTTCTTTGCCCGCTTGCATAGAGAAAACAAGGGTGGGTTGACTGCCGTCAAACAAATGCAAATGCTCAGGTAATTGACTTTTTCGATCGATCACGCATCGCAGTGGATTTCTACCTGTCCAGCCTCGAATGTTAAGTTGTGGATTATCCAATAGGGCGGTTTGAGTGCCCACTAGGATCGCCGATTCTTCGGCCCTCCATTTATGAACGAGCATCCGGCAATAGTCATCCGTGATCCATGTGGCTTGATTGCTTTCAGCCAGTGTTCGGTCACGGTCGATAAAGCCATCCTGACTTTGGGCCCATTTAAGTATGACGTAGGGCCGATTACAACGGTGATAGGTATTGAATCTTTTGTTGAGTGCTTCAGCTTCTTTCTCCAGGCAGTGTTCAATCACTTCAACACCGCGTTCTTTCAATTTACTTAAACCCCGACCGCTGACCAGCGGATTAGGGTCTTTTTGTCCTACAACGACTTTAGGAATATTCTTTTCCAGTATCAATTGTGTGCAAGGTGGAGTTTTTCCAAAGTGATTGCAGGGTTCTAAATTAATGTACAGCGTAGACTCTTTGAGTAGTTCTTGGTTTTCAACCGAGCGAATTGCCTCGACTTCAGCATGGGGGTGTCCTGATTGATGGTGATAGCCTTCACCGATAATCCGACCTGCATGCACCACTACTGCACCCACCATGGGATTGGGTGCAGTCATGCCCTTTCCAAGTTCTGCCAGGTCAAGACACCTTTGCATGTATTGTTGGTCTTCGAGTACCATGGCGCAAAAGTAGAAAAAGCCTGGTAAAAACAGGTCTAATCGAGATATTCCAGTAGAGCCGGAATATCCATTTCATGGTGTTTTCCTTTGGTGACCAGCCAGAATATGGCGTCCTGCACACCAAATGCATCATAAATGGTTTTTAGTTCATTGTAGGCTGTAAGACCCGATGGATTATTGGCAGCTGAAGCATTGCCATCTCCAGGCGTATCTAATTCACCGTAGTGGATCAGGATGGGAGAGGGTGCCAATAAGCCGGCGATATCTGGTCTGTCCATCCATTGCAAAATACCCGGAATACAATGTGCAGGGGCATTGTAGCACGATCTGAATATCCAAGTGAAAGAACCCATTGAACCACTGCAATAGATGCGATTCACCCGTTCACTAAATACCGGATAATAAATAGCCAAGTCACCGCCATAGGAAATTCCACACACGTCAAGCTCCTCAACCGAAAATTTGCTGGCAAACCAGTTTTCCCAGCGAATCAAGTCTTCAAGAGTTTCACCTATCATGGATTTCCCATATAAAAATCCGTCTGTGGCCAGGGTAAATTGGCGCCATCCCTCCCAGTAATCAAGGCGATCCAGGGTGTCGTGTTCAGCCAGATTGTTTAGTTTGCTGAATCCTCTGAGCTCAGGAGCCAGAACCAGGTGACCGGCTTTGGCTAATTCAAAAGCCATCTTGTGATGATAATCATCGTAGGCACCAATGACCGGTTCTACACGACCATGGCCATGAATGGCAATCACCGCAGACTCGGTGATTATCCCTTTGGCTGGCTCAAGCACATAGGCTGGAATAGTAAGACGCGGATTGATGGTCATTACGTATGCGGTAATCTTCACTCCGTCCTGAGTCAATTCCCTGATCATTTCAACTGAGGATTCGCTCGGGTAACTAAATCCGCACAATTCTTTGAACTTCGCTTTTGTCTTGGCTTTCCATACTTCTGGACTTCCAACAAAGTTTTTGAACGCCAATTTAAGGGGTGGATCGTCTTGATTAAAATCAAGTTTCAACTCGTTCTTCTTAACGATGAATGAATTCCACATGATTTCCTCAGGTGATTGTTGTTTTGTGCCTGGTTCTTTGTTTTTGCATGAAACCACTAGGCCTATTATCGCGATTATGAAAAGTAGTTTTTTCACCTCAGCTTAGTTTTTTGATTTTGAGTTTGACAATACTCACCGAAGCCGCCGGGAATACCCAGTTTTCTGACCACTTTCTTTCTACTGGTTCAAACAGGTTAGGATTGCTTTGATCAAGGTGGGTAAGTTTATCTTTTGGATTCATTTCCAGCACCCACCCATCTACAATTTGGGACTGGTCAATTTCAAGACCGACTTGTTGGGCCTCATCGAACGACTTATTCAAGACATGCAAATAAATTGTATCCTCGCTTCTTGTGGCTGCAATGTCCAATTCATTGGGATGAGAGATTAC
>CAYUGX010000144.1:0-11697 GCA_964444375.1 uncultured Porphyromonadaceae bacterium
GCCTGGCATCTCCAATTTCGCGTTCACCGACCACCGTTTTCTCCTTGGCACGTGTAAAACCACAATGGGTAGTGGGTGCGATGACCAAATACTGGTTATCGGCAACTTCTTTGTCTTGTATGTTATTCCTAACATGATTGAACAAAGCAATATTCGGACTGGACGATACATCATACCACGACACAAACCAGAACGAAGGTACACCGAAAGGCCTGTCATCATGATACAATCCACCCGAATACCATGCCGGATCATTTGGTTTGCGGGTGATCATATCGTCCCAGACTCCTATGGAACCATTTACACTTTTCATCATATCTTTTATAGGTAGATGCCACAGTGCCTCTGTCCAATCTACAGGAGGCATTTCGGGAGACATGTCATAAAATCGTTGCAGCCTGAGCAGATCTTCCTGCGAGATTCCGTCAGGCAGACGGGGTCGCAATACATCATGCTGCGTTCCATACATCCAAACTGTGAACAGCATCTGGTGCGCTCCACCCCGGTACCAATTACCCTGCTCAAAATAGTCACCTATTCGTCCAACCCCGGCACCAAAACCCTGTGGAACCATTGCTGCATGCGCTGGATGGTCAAGGGCAGCAACTGCCATTTGCCATTCGGCAGTGGAAGAGCAACCATAGGTAGCGATCTTACCATTGCACCAGGGTTGGTCTGCCAGCCATGTAAAGGCATCGTAACCATCCGTTGTTGGTGGACCCAATATATCCCAGGCTCCCTCTGAGAAATAGCGTCCTCGTTCATTCTGCACCACATAGGCATAGCCCTGCTCCACCGCACGGAGCGCCCTATACATCGAATTTGGACGAAATTTCCCGTCGCCCCAGGTATTAAAATTATACGGTGTTTTTGAGAAGATCACCGGAACCGGTTTGTCTGTTTTGGGTCGATAGATGTCGCTTGCCAATCGAACCCCATCACGCATGGGCATCATGACCTTCTGATCAATAATGGCAATCTTCGAAAGCTGGTCCAAAATGTTTTCCTGAGACCGCAGATGCATGGGAAATAGAAGCAGCATCGCTGCAAAACCTATAATTGTTCCCTTTTTCATTGTTGTGCGATTTATTACTAGTTGTGAAGGTACTGCATAATATCAAAGAATCGTATATTGAACTCCTTAATCGGCTCCCTGACCACAATCCCAAATGGCATGAATCAAAACATCTCTTCCACCTTGCCAAGCAATCGAATTTTATCAATTGATACCTTACGTGGTGTCGCTGTCTTAGGCATCCTGATCATGAATATCCAAAGTTTCTCTATGATTGATGCTGCTTATTCTAATCCTACAGCGTATGGAGACTTCACCGGTTTTAATAGGTGGATATGGACGCTGAGCCACCTATTTGCAGACAGCAAGTTTATGTCGATCTTCTCCATGCTTTTTGGTGCAGGGATCGTTCTTTTTTGGGAACGGGCTGTATCAAAAGGCAAAAAAGCCGGCGCTCTGCATTACCGAAGAAATGGCTGGCTATTAGTTTTCGGATTGATTCATGCCTACCTGATCTGGCGTGGCGATATTTTGGTTGCCTATAGTCTCTGCGCCTTCTTTGTATTTATTTTTAGAGAACGCAAGCCGAAAACCTTGTTTATCCTCGGTGCTGTACTCTTCGTCATCCCAGCAATCCTATTTATTGGTTCAAGCCTAAGTTATCCGTACTGGCCCGAAGAGAATGTGGCTGATCTTCTCAAAGGCTGGAGGCCAGATGCTGATCGGATTGCTGCCTATCACGAGGTGATGCGGGGCAATTGGATTGGGCAGCTCAGCGAACGCGTGCATAGCGCCATCATGCTTCAAACATCGGTGTTTTTCATGATCTTTTTCTGGAGAATTTCGGGATTGATGCTGATCGGTATGGCCCTGTATAAAACGGGTTTTATTGCGGCTCAGAAAACACGGAAGGCTTACCTGACCACTTTGTTTGTCGGCTTGCCTGTCGGTCTTTTACTAGCCATCATGGGTGTGGTCACCATCTCGCAAAAAGACTGGGCTCCTGAATATGCCATGTTCGTTGGCTACATCTTCAACTATGTCGGAAGTTTGGGTATCGCTTTTGCCTATATAGCCATGATCATGCTGATCTTTCAATCCAATGGGTGGCAATGGTTCAAGAGAACTTTTTCAGCGGTGGGCAAAATGGCTTTTACCAACTACATCCTGACTTCCCTCATCTGTACTTTCATCTTCTACGGACATGGTTTAGGTTTGATTGGCCAGGTAGAAAGAGGCGGTCAATTACTCGTTGTTTTGGGCGTTTGGGCCATCATCATGACGATTTCACCGCTGTGGCTGAAGCGGTTCAAGTACGGTCCACTTGAGTGGCTGTGGAGATATTTAACCTATCTCCGGAGACCCTAACAGAATAAGTCAAGCCAGAAATCAACCAAGTTTATCCAACAGTTCACTGCGCCTCCGATCGACGAATCAAGATTCGATCTAAATAGCTGAACATGAATTTTTCCCTTGGAGCCCTTAACGGTTTGACCTATTTTTAGTGCCCAATAAATCAACCTTTAACATGAAATTTAGATCCGTAGATCAAGCCTTTGCACTAATCGTTGCAATCATTACGATGGCCAGCTGCCAGCCCGAACAAAAGAAAATGGTACTAAGCGGAACTATTGATGGAATTACTGACGGAAAAGTAATTCTTACCCAGTTCAGGGCCGATGAACAAATACCTGATACGGCCGATATTGTAGACGGCTCCTTCGTTTTGGAAAAGCACTTTGCTGAACCCACCCAGGTTTCACTGATGGTTGAAGACAAGCAGATTCCCATCTATTTCTACGCTGAAAATGCAGAAATGACCTTAACTGGACATGCTGACTCGTTATACACCGGTACAATCACAGGGGGTGTGGTGAATGAGCATGAAAGAGTATACAGGGAAGGTACCCGTAAATTCTTCGAAAAATATCACATGGATTCGTTGTATAAAGCATACAGCGAAAACCGAAGCGATGAAACAATGGATGAGATCAATGCAGCCCGAGAATTATACGACGCTGATGTTGAAGTCTTCCAAGACCAATTCATTACGGACCATTCTGATGCCTATTATGCCGCCATTCTGGCCAGTCGAACGACTTTTGGTTTATCTGCTGACGAAATTGAAGACATCATCAATAAGCTGGATCCAAAACTGCATGAAACCGATTTGATCAAAGACATTATTGAAGAGATGGAAATCCTGCGGGTTACTGATGTTTCAGTGGCCAGTTTTGTAAATAATGTACCCGATGTTGACTATCGCGTCGACATTGGCTACCCAGGAAGAGACCATGTTCAGGTTAAATACCTGGGAACTTTTCCAAATGATGATATCTGTGCTTTGAAGTACGATGGCACCATCTCAGTGATAGATCCCGATGGGAAAAAGATTAGGAATTTCGAAACCAATATGACTTCAGATCCAACAGCTTTAGCTGTGGATCCTGTGACCAGCAACATCTATGTTTTCGGAACTTTGTTTGAGGAGAAAGAAGCCAAATTCAGGGGGAAAACCTACAAGCAAAAGATTCAAATTGGAGTCGAATGCATGGTATATGATGCTGAAGGAAACAAAGTTAAAGATCTTGAATTAGCTGACGTGAAGACCTCAACCGGTGCCAAGATTGTAAATGGTAGATTATTTTTGGCAGATTATCGCTCAAGAAAGGTGGCCATTTTTGATCTGGAAACTGGAAAATATGAAGCGAGCATTGATGATGCCAGAGCCTGCTGTGGCATTCTTGACTTTGGTGTGAACAGCAAAAATGAGATCCTGCTGGCTAACCTGGGAGCATTCCGTGTTCAGGCCTTTGATATGGAAGGGAATATTCAGTACTCATTTGGAAAACGTGGCCGCGGAATCAATGACTTCCATGGCTGCTGCAATCCGGTCAATGTTTCCTATATGCCAAATGGTGCCATTATCACGGTTGAAAAAGATCCAACCCGCATTAAAGTATATACTGAAACAGGCGCGCACCAAGTAGAAGGTGTTCAGGAATTGGTAAAAGGATGTAGCTACATACCGATGACCACAGATAGTAAAAACAATGTGTATTTAGCCTCTGTGATGTCGGGACTTGTTAAGGTGAGTCCAGCTAAAAGTAATCCATAATGATGAATTTATTAAGATGGGGGTTACCAGTTTTTGTAACCCTTTCTTTATCTCTTTTCCCAAGCTGTGATGCCAGTAAAGCATCAAAAAGATGGTCAGAAACTGCTTTTGAAAGCAAAATGGATCCGGCTCGTATTGATCATTCCAATCCATTGTCACTCACTTTGGTGGTCAATGACACCTATGCCAAAAAAACAGCTTGCGAATGCATCCATTATCTGGCATCTCGGGAATACGATGAGTTGGTAGAAGTTCTGAAAAAAGACTATAACATTGACCTGGAATTGATTTATTGCATTGAAGAATTCCATCTTGAAGATTCAATCCAAACACAAAAATACGATGGAGCCATCTGTAAACCCTGGACTGCCTTACAATACCAGTCAAAGCTAGGGATCAAGTATAGCCGCATAGTGGATGTGATCGATCCTTTTGAAAACAACTTTTTAGCCGG
The DNA here is from genome assembly GCA_964444375.1 of uncultured Porphyromonadaceae bacterium. Lineage (GTDB taxonomy): Bacteria > Bacteroidota > Bacteroidia > Bacteroidales > UBA12481 > JABHCC01. The sequence continues at coordinate 4,588 of CAYUGX010000144.1, forward strand.
CAGTTTTATTGTACGCAATGAATCACCGATACAAAATGCCAATGATATCAATGACAGGGTTTTGTTCGTTGGTGAAGAAAATTCATACGAAAAATACCATGCCAGCATGCAGCTACTACATGAGACCGGTATTAAACCAAAACTGATCAAATCCGTATCAGCCTGCACCGAAGGTATTAATGCCTTACTTGACCGTGTAGCGGAAGTGGCAGTTATTTCTGATTATGCCCTGGTGGCCAGTTGTGCAGTTGACCTGGCTGATGACGATGCCTTTCGGGTCATCTGGCAAACCGAGGATATGCCACTTTGTTCTGTGATGCTGGATTTGGATAGGGTAAGCAAGAAAGATGCGGCCAGATTACAGGCAGCATTATTAGAGATTTCAGATAATAAGATCCCCGAGAGTTTTTCGTCTCAGGGTTTCATGAAACCGGTTACCTGGGTGCCGAATCCATATATTGCAGATTAGATAATAAAATATGGAAAAGACCGACAGAAGGAAATTCATACGTATCGCTGGTCGAGCTGCTTGCGGTATGGCCCTGGGAGGGTTAACTTACCATGTGGTTGGAAACCACTTGTCTGTTAATGAACCCGGACCAAACACACGTCATGCCTGGGCAATCAACCCCAATAAGTGCATTGGCTGTGATCTGTGTAAAGCAGCATGTGTGAGGAAACCTTCAGCAGTCAAAGCGGTCAATGATCAGAGAAAATGCTCATTCTGTGTGGTCTGTTATGGCCACATCACCAATAAATATATCGATTCAGACAAAATCATGTCTGAGGGGGAACGGGTATGTCCACATGATGCAGTGATTAGAATCGATCATTCCGGTCGACCCGATGGCTATTTCATCTACGAAATTGATGAGGACCTCTGTGATGGCTGCGGTTTATGTGTGGAATTGTGCCTTAAAAAGGGCACCAAATCCATGTTCATGATCATTCGTCCCGACCTCTGTTTGAATTGCAATACCTGTGCAATCGCCTTGAAATGCCCTGAAGACGCGATCGAAAAGGTTTTCATCGGACCTGAAGATGATTTCAAAGGCATTTGGGAATTCGAGAAAGACGACATGGAATCGTTTGATTTTTCTGGGAGGAAGGAACAGGGTTCATGATGAACAACATGCTTTCTGTAGGTGTCTCACAAGACACCATCAACTATGCGCAAGAACAAGCCGATCTTCGATCAATATCGGCCTTTAGAGACGAATGGGTTCCCTATGAATACCTTCCACTTCCTGAATGGTTGGTATATATTGACATGGGCATCATTATCTCATTGATCGTGATTGCTTTATTCTTCGTACTGAAACGTAAGCCAGCCAAATGGTTAAACTGGATGGCCATCATCACATTTGTGGTATTGGGGGTAATCAGAGGAGGCTGTATCTGTCCGATGGGACTCACCACGAATATTGTCATGGGTGTGTTTTTACCCTTCATGGTCAGTTTGGCCGGTCTCATTCTCTTTGTTTTTCCTTTGCTGGCCGCCCTGATCGGTGGTCGGGTATTTTGCACCTCTGGTTGCCCGTTAGGAGCCTTCCAGCACATCCTGCCTACCCGAAAGAAACCCTATAAAGTCCCGGCCAAAATCAACCGATACATTAAAATTGCACCCATCATTGTCCTTAGCCTGACTATTTATTTTGGTCTAAAAGGCACCCTTTATATTGGTTGTGAACTCGATCCATACAAACCCATCTTCTTTACCGGAAAAGCCTGGTTTGAACAGGGTTTAATGGCTATACTGGGCAATCCCATGGAGCCCAAAATATTACTTGGTTTTGGCTTGGTGGGATGGATATATTTGATCGTTGCCTTGGTCATTGGATACTGGGTAGAGAGACCTTTTTGCCGCTTGCTATGTCCCTATTCTTCAGTTCTGGGCTTATTCTCTATCGTTGCCTGGAAACGCCGAAGCATTGATGAATCATCCTGCAATTATTGTCAGTTGTGTGCCAAGAATTGCCCAACCCAAGCTATTACCATCGATAAAAAGCAGGGACTCCAGAAAGTCTCAAATTACGATTGTGTACAGTGCAACAAATGCTCTGATCGGTGCAAAACTAATGCTCTGTAGTTTTCCCACCCTGCCGGATGGATTATGTACAGAGTTCGTATTTTAGCAACATGATTAAGAACAGTACATTAATTCTAGCTTTATTCGTTGGCTTTTTTGCAAACCTTGAAGCACAAGAAACCATACTGATCGAAGCAGAAAGCTTTGAGAATAAAGGTGGGTGGGTCATTGACCAGCAATTCATGGATGTCATGGGATCACCATTCTTGATGGCTCATGGGATGGGTAAACCGGTAGCAGATGCGTCAACAACTATCACGCTTAAGCGCAAAGGTGATTATCAGGTTTGGGTAAGAACCCGGAATTGGAATGCCGAGTGGTCTGAACATCCTGCAGGCCTCTTCGACCTGATTATTGATCAGAAAAAACTCAAAACCTTGGGAAATAAAAGTGCCCAATGGAAGTGGGAAAAGGCTGGCAGAATTCACCTCAAGAAAGGTGCACATACAATCATAGTAAAAGATCTCACAGGATTTAACGGCCGTTGCGATGCCATCCTCCTAACCAGTAACACAACCCTCACTCCTCCGAACGAATTAACAGCCTGGCTCGCTCTGAGAGCAGAGCTGCTTCAATTACCTGATGAACCTCATCTGGCCGGTAAGTTTGATTTTGTTGTAATTGGCGGTGGTATGGCCGGAACTTGTGCAGCAATTTCTGCAGCCCGCCTAGGGGTAAAAGTTGCATTAATTCAAAACCGTCCGGTTCTCGGCGGCAACAACAGCTCAGAGGTCCGTGTACACCTGGGCGCCAGAATCAAACTTGAGCCCTGGCCAAATCTGGGCAACTTGGTCAATGAGATCGGACCAGAACGTGGTGGAAATGCCCAGCCAGGTGATTATTACGAAGACGACAAGAAGCTGCAGGCTGTTCTACAGGAAAAAAATATTAGCCTGTATTTAAACCACCACGCCAATCAGGTGGAAACAAAACATGGTAACATTATTGCCATCTTAGCCCAAAATATAGAGAGCGGACAAATCCTTCGATTCGAAGCCCCATTGTTTGCTGACTGCACGGGCGATGGAACAATCGGCTACCTGGCAGGGGCAGAATATATGCAAGGCCGTGAAAGCAGGTCGGTCTTCGGGGAAGAAACAGCCCCTGAAGTTGCCGATCAACTCACCATGGGTGCATCTGTCCAATGGTTTTCCAAAAAGCAAGATAGCCCTGCTCCCTTTCCAGCCATCAAGTGGGGCTTATCCTGGAACGATGAAAAAGCTGAAGCCATTACACGGGGCGACTGGAATTGGGAAACCGGCATGGGTAAAGACATGATCAATGATTTCGAGCGAATTAGAGACTACGGAATGCTAGTGGTCTACTCAAATTGGGCATACGTCAAGAATCACTCAAAAGCCAAAACAAAATTCGCTAACGAAGAACTGCAGTGGGTGGCCTACGTAGCCGGAAAAAGAGAATCACGCAGACTGACCGGTGATTACATTCTGGTCGAACAAGACCTGAGAGAACTCCGGGTCTATCCCGATGGCACCGCACCCACAACCTGGAGCATTGATCTGCATTACCCCGATCCTAAAAATTCAGAATTATTCCCAGGTGCTGAATTTAAATCCATAGCCAAACACATCAATATCTACCCCTATCCCATCCCGTTCAGGTGTTTGTATTCTAAAAATATCGAAAATCTGATGATGGCTGGCCGCCATATCAGTGTCTCACATGTGGCATTGGGAACGGTTCGACTCATGCGAACCACGGGTATGGAAGGTGAAGTTTTGGGTATGGGCGCTTCAGTATGCAAAAAAGAAAATACTTCCCCACGAGGTGTCTATAAGAATCACTTCCATCAACTCGAATCCCTAATGGATAAAGGAGTAGGTGATCCAAAACTACCCAATAAACAAAACTACAACCTGGGTGGTACTTTATTAAAAAACTAGGAATACTTTGACCTCGTTAGTAAAAGCTTTTGTCTGTACCACACTGATTCTGCAATGTTGGATGAATGAAACATTTGCGCAGAATCAGATTGATCCATTCGATGGAAAAGCTTTTGTGATCACCACAACTGATTCCATTTCAATCACGGTTTTCGCTCGGCAGGATTCCACAGACCTGCTTTCACACTATTCAGCGCGGATTATAAGTCCGGTTTGTGACAATGAGAAATGCTATGATGCTGAACTCAACATGTATTGGGACCTCACCGGCTCTTTTGAGAACTTCCAAACCATTCCAGAAAAACCGTTGACCAAATTCAATCACCAAGCTTTTGGCGAAGATGATTACCGACAGTTGCTTCAGGTAATAAAAAATGATCACCCGTCTTTTATGTACCTCGATCGAAAAGACCTGGTGAAACGTGTTGTCAATGACTCTCTGGATGGCCTAAGTGGAGCTACAGTAACAGCGATAAAAAACGAAGTGGTGCCAGGTGCTGCATATACATGTTATACCCTTTGGCACATTGCACATGGGGCCGTTCAAGACAGCATCCGAAAATATACCCGGATGCACCTGAACACAGCCCTAATCACAAAACTCGCGTCGCCTTCAAATCGAGATTATCAGAATTTTCTCATCGAAATCATCCGGAAGGAAGACTATATTGATAATCAGGAAGCCATCTTGACCATGATCACCCACAGTGAAGGCTACCAGGCCAAACGGATCATTGAAAAAATGCCCGGCTCCCTGCTGGGTGACAGTAGCATCCAGGCTTTTTTTTCTGATCACTATCATAAACTTGACTATTACAGTCGGTTGAGTCTGCTCAAACAATTATCAGGGATCAAAATCAGTAATGAATTCTTGCGGGTATTGATGGAAAATAAAACCAAACACAGCTCATTGCTCAATGCCTATGTGGATCAGCTGGCTGCGATAAACAAAGAATGATTACAGGCGACTATCCTTGATAATTCCTTCACGAGGAACTTTTCAGATGAGATAAAACTTTAATAGCATGAAACATAGCAATTCTTATCAATTTTAAACACTGTTCTCTTGGCTCTATTTTCTCTATCTTTGACTAAACCTAGAATCATCTGCTATGAAAATCTTTCAATATCTGATAGTTTGCTTTTGCATGACAGGTCTAACTGCTTGCAATATTCAGAATGATCCTGAAATTCTGAATATCAGAGCTGAACCCAATCCCGTTTATGCCGGCGAGATTTCAGAGCTTAGTTGTGAAGCGGTCTCGAGTTACCTTGGTGAAGTTGACTATGCCTGGTTTTGTTCAGAAGGAGAAATCATGGGTTTCAATACCAAACAAAACATCAGCTGGATTGCCCCGGCTGAACCCGGAGTCTATATTGTTTCTGTCGAGGTCTCGAACGGAATAAGCAAGGCCAGTGAGGACCTGGAAATAACAGTAATACTTAACGAGATCGAATATCTGTTTAATCCTGATTCACTGGATTGGAATAGCAATGCACTTCTAATAGGTGATTGATTAGATACCTCCCATGAAACTGGATTTATTTTTCAATAATCTATATTGACCTCAATTTATTTATTCTTTGTTTATCTTCGATTTAGTTAGCCGCATCACATGAATAACAGCAACCATCCCCACACCTGGTGGAAGTACGTGATACTCGTCTACCTCATCAGCTGGCCTACCTGGATCCTAAGCGGATTGTTTTTATCCGGTGCAGCCTTTACCCCATTTTTAGTCTTGGGAGCCTTTGGTCCATTTGTTGCTGCTTTGATTATGCTGCGGAAAACAACTGGCCGTGAGGGCCGAATGCAATGGTTAAGAACAACTTTCAGAATGAAAATTCACTGGACCTGGTATTTGATAGGGGCTATTGTATTGCCATTCGGAATAGCCATCATTCATCAGGGGATTTATGTAGCTGCTGGTGGAGACTCATTGATTAAACTGAATTGGACCTGGTTTGCCTACTTTGCCTACCTGATTCCAACGGCACTCTTATCTGGTGGAAATGAAGAACCGGGATGGCGGGCCTATCTCACCCCCGAACTCCTAAAGCGCTACCCAATCTTAGTTACGCACATCATAGTCGGTGTAGCATGGGCTACCTGGCACCTGCCCTTATATTTCATAGGTGAAATGACATCTGATAATCAGGCCATTCCGCTACTGTATGTGTATTGTATTCCTCTCTCCATGATTCTGTCCTGGCTCTATTACACAGCCAAGCGCAGCATCATCCCGGCCATGCTTTTTCACGCAGGCAGCAATGTGGTCTTTCGTTATTTTAGCATGGAAACTGATATATGGCCTGGTATTGAAGATGATTTCACACTAATCAAAACCATTGTGTATGCTGGGTTTGCCATCATCCTTCTATGGGCGACCAAAGGAACGCTTGGTCATAAAAAGAAACAATAAGCATGAACAAACTTCTGCCCATTGTTCTGATTGTTGCAGTAATCACCCTATCCTGTCAACCCATGTATAAGCCCACTGACTACATCAATCCAATAATTGGCGCTGTAACCTATGCAAAGGTCACCGATAATATCCATGGTTTTGGCAAAACCTTTCCAGGAACTGCTACCCCTTTCGGGCTGGTACAACTTAGTCCCGATACGTATACTGGCGGTGACAATGGCTGTGGTTATTCCTTTGAGCACAAAACCATCGAAGGATTCAGTTTTACCCATATGAGTGGCGTAGGATGGTATGGCGATCTGGGTAATTTTTTAGTCATGCCCACGACAGGCGAGTTAAACGTTTTTAAAGGCCTACCGGATGTCCCCGACGAAGGCTACCGCTCACGTTTTTCACATGATAGAGAAAGTTGCTCAGCCGGTTATTATGCTGTTGATCTGGATGATTATGGAATCAGAACAGAGCTTAGCTGCGCACCTAGAGCTGGGATTATGCGAATGACCTACCCGGAGCACAAGCTGTCACGCATCCAAATTGACCTGGCCAGACGCGTAGGAGGTACTTCCACTGAACAATACATCAAGGTAATCAATGAACACACGGTCGCGGGTTGGATGAAATGTCCGCCCGAAGGGGGTGGTTGGGGCAATGGGCATGGCAAGGCTGATTATACCGTTTTCTTTTATTGTCA
>CAYUGX010000145.1:0-11690 GCA_964444375.1 uncultured Porphyromonadaceae bacterium
AGTGAAGATCACCAATCCATCACGCAATTAAAAGGTGCTGGATATAAAGTGTTCATCGCTGATGGCAATCCTGAAGACGGAACACACCATGCTGGGTTTAAACTGTCTGGGAAAGGCGGAGAATTGATTATGAACCTGGCCTATCCCGGTTTCGTGACCGAGCTCGACCGAGTCGAATACCCAGTGCAAACGGATGGGCATTCGTGGGGAAGAGTACCAGATACCCAGGATTCATGGCAACCCATGAGTGATCCTACTCCAGGTTCACCCAATCATCTAAACTCTGAATTCATTCAAGCCCCTAGACGCGTCAAATCAGGTGATCTCATGCCTGTGTATGTGAAGGTGCTAAAATCAGATGGATCAGTGGATATGGAGTACGAAGGTGATAAAGCCCTTATTGCCAGTGGCGTAAGCTTTAATCCTTCAACTATTACCTGTAAGAAAGGTGTTGGCTATGTGCTAACAAAAGTGACAGCAAGTGACGATTTTGAATTAGAAATAGCCGGTATTGATGACGCCTGCTACATTGAAGTAGTGGACAATTGGCCTACTGTGGTACTTGATGAGCAATACAATACCGATTTGACTCTTCTATCGGGTATACAGTATGTAGTTGAGCAGCATTTGACTATTGGCCGTCACGGTTCTCTGACTGTTGAGGCTGGTGCCTGGATTTCGTTGGCCGATAAGGTGAGTATTAAGACAGCCGGCCCTGTTGAGATCTTGGGAACCCATGGAAATCCTGTGGTATTTAGTGCTCTTGATCACGATGAACCTTGGGGCGGACTGCGAATCATGGAACCTGAGACCCGTTCTTATCTGTCACATGTATTCTTTACTCAAGGGGGAGGCGATCCAACTATAAACATAGGCCATACCGAAACTCAGGCTGTCATATGGTCTGATGAAGGGGATATGTCGTTGAATAATGTGTTTGTTTTCGATAATACAGGAAAAGCATTGATGACTGAGTTTGCCCGGGTGGAGATCGATAATTGCCTGTTTGCTACCAGTCGAATGGGTCCAGAACTAAGAAACTCATATACCCAAGTCAACAATACCTGGATCATGGATATACCAGATCCTGACAGAGTTCACGAAAGTGACGATGCAGATGGCATTTATTTTTGGAAGGAATACAGCAATGAGGTGCCGGCTAATCGAATGGAAAACTCTGTTCTCGTTAACGTTGAAGATGATGCTATCGACATGTTGACAAGCGATGTAATTGTCAAGAATTGCTTTTTCTTTGATATAATGGATAAAGCTTCGTCGGCCGGTTATGGATCAGATGCTTTTTTTGAACGATGTGTTGTTTACGATTGCAATACCGGGTTTGCGTCTAGTTTTTCTTCATCTATTCAAGTACTTTTTTGTACCCTCCATAAAACTTCTCGGCCCTTTCTTAATCAGGCAGCAGGAGGGACAAATGTGTACAACAGCATTATGACTGATTATGTTGACAAAGAAATGCACCCAAATGCAAACGCGGTCACACCCTCTTTTTTCTATTGCTTATCGAATGAACAGGAATTACCTGGCCAGAACAATATATTTGACAGTCCGAAATATATGGACGCCAATGATTTAGATTTCACTCTTCAAGGCAACTCCTCGGCGATTGATGCCGCTGATCCTTCATTTGGGTTTGACCCAGATGGGAGTTTACCAGACATGGGATGTTACCCGTATTTCGGCGAAGCTGAAAAGGGATTGGTAATTAACGAAATCTATTACAATGTGCCCCAAGAGCAAGGATCAGACCAAGATTACGAGTTTATAGAGCTTTTCAATGCTTCAGCTGAGGAAATTGATTTGAGCGGATATTCGATAAGGGGGGGGATTGATTTTGTATTTCCAGTGGGTTATCGGTTAGAACCAGGTGGGTATGCTGTTATTACCAGAAATATGACTTCATATGATCACCTTTCGTGTTTGGTCTTTGAATTTGATAACGGAAAATTGTCTAATACCGGTGAATTGTTGACTTTGACCAATCCGACAGGAGAAAAGCTGGTGGAGATCGAATACTCAGATCAAGCTCCCTGGCCTGTCATTGCTGACGGCATGGGGTTTTCGCTTGAATTGAATAATCCTGTAGGTGATAATGAAGCAATAGCTAACTGGAGAGCCAGTTATGTCATGTGGGGTACACCTGGGAGATTAAATCAGGTTCCTGACTGGGAAAAGATTCACATCAACGAAGTGATGGTGAACAATGTCGATTATAATATGAATGAAGATGGACACTATTGGTCCTGGATTGAGTTATACAATGGATCTGACTACGATGTGAATATTGGTGGCTGGCTTGTAGAAGAAACGAATTCTGGCCAGCAATTTGTTATCCCGGTTGATGATCCTGACCGCACTATATTAAGGGCCCATGGCTATATACTCATTTATTTTAATGATGATGGTGGTGGGCAGAATGCCTTAACCGCAACCATCCAGTTATCAGACTCAGGTGGGAAACTTCGAATCGCTAATCCACATCAGTCTGGTGACGGATTTGATGAGATTGATTCAGCCCTGTATGGAGCGCAAGAAGAGAATCAATCATCGGGTCGATCTCCAGATGGATCTGAGCGATGGTTAACCTTTGAATATCCAACACCAGGAATGTCGAATTTTGGGCAGAGTAAATTCTTTGTGACACCAAATGTGTTCTCTGAAGATGAGGAAGTTCCCGTACTTATAAGCTTAAATGGTGGGCAGTTTTCCTATCCCGAAATGATACATGGTCAGAAAAACATTGAAATTATTCAGGAGACTCTTGAGTTGGAGACTGTGCATTTTGACCACGGTATTGGTTTTGCTGTTCTTGCACCCGGTGAGGAGCAAGAAATCTTACTGCACTATGGAGGTGACAGTGCAGCGATAGGTTATGATTCATACAGGAGTGTGCATTTAAAAGATAAGGAGATCTACCGGAGTACGACATGGACAGCTGATCAGGATTATTATATTATGTCAGACCTGGAAGTTCCTGCTACTGCTACTATTCACGTAGAGGCGGGTACCAGAGTTTTTGTCGATCCAGAGGCTAATATTGAGGTTTATGGCAAATTGATTATTCAAGGGAAACCCGGAAATCCTGTTGTATTTTTACCCAAAGAACCAGACCAGGCATGGGGTGGTTTTCAATTTCATAATGTCTTGGGAGGTTCTAGTTTATCTAACTGTTTCATTTATAATGGAGGAGGGAGTCAGGATGATCGTACGGGTAGACTATCTGTGCAGCCCATTATTCAAAGTTTCGGTCCGTTGCAATTGAATAAGACCGTGATTGTTGGGGATAGAGGAGTTGGTATTCTCATGGAACAGTCTAACCTAATCATGACAGATTGCATCCTTTACGGATTAGAAGGCGGGGTCGAGCTTGATCGAGCTACAGCAAAAATTTCATCAAGCTTTTTTATCGAATTGGAGGAAAATGTATCACCATCAACCGAGGCTTTCGGCCTGCTGTCTTATGGTAATAGCAGTGCGCAAGGAATAGAAGTTGAGATTAATCAAGCCTATTTTAGTCAAATAGCTGGTGATGGCATTCGCGTTGAGAATTCAATTCCGGTAGACTTGACATCGGTATTCCTCAAGCACATTGACATCACTGGAATCGCTGTCAGCGGTAACCAACTGAATGTGAAACAGTCAGTCATGGGGTACTCAGGTACCGGTATTAACTATCAGGGAACTGGCCAGGTCAAACTGGATCATCTCAGTTTGCATCAGTTGAATACTGGGATAAGGATGGCAAGTCAGGCAGGTGGTGAAAACCCACAGCTCTTTCTTGAGAATTCAATTCTATCAGCTCTTGATGAGGATATTGAGTTTGTTGGAAGTGTTGGATCGACAATAGGATATGTACTAAGTACCAGTCGTAATCATGATGGGATTGGAAATCTTTTGGCCATACCTGGTTTTAGAAATCCAGGGACCTTTGATTTTCGTCTTTCAACAGGTTCTCCGGGTATTAACACAGGTAATCCAGCCTCTCCACGTGATATTGATGGCACTCGTACTGACCTGGGGGCTTATCCCTTTGAACCGGTCATTGTGGATGAATTTGAACTGATTATTACCGAAATTCAACACAGCCCATCGTCGGGTAAACCTGAGTTTATTGAAATTTACAATCCCAATGGTATGGCTGTGAACCTCGATGGCTATGCCATCAGTGGTAGTGTGGAGGCTCAATTTGGCGGTGGGAAGCTAATCAACCCACAATCTTATGCCTTAATTACCAGCAATCCTGGGGCATTTGATGATATCGATCTCATCTTCGAGTGGGACAGCGGAGATTTACCATCACAAGATGGCGAAATAGAGATCATTGGTCCAATGGGCAGTAGTGTTGATCAAGTGAATTATAGTGCAAATAAACATTGGTCTAGATGGGCTGTTGGTCATGGCCCAAGTCTTGAATTGATTGATTTACAATTGAATAACGATTATTCGACTTCCTGGCGTTGTAGTTTTTATGATGGGGGAACCCCAGGTGAGCCGAACCAGATCGCTCCACAAGAGGGTATCGTAATCAATGAATTCGTGGCGAGATCGGGACAGGCATTCCTCGATGAAAATGGCGAGGTTAGCGATTGGATTGAGCTGTATAATTACACTAATCATGTTGTCCACATTGGGACTATGGCCATATCGAGAGATCTTTCACTGCCGGCAATGCACGTTTTTGAATCTGATGATTTCGATGATTTTGTAATACTGCCACAAGGGTTCTTATTGTTACGTGCTGATGCTGAGACCGATGAGGGAACCAATCATCTCAACTTCCTTCTTTCAGGCAGCAGTGGTGAGATTGGTATATTCAAGTCTAGCGGGCAAGGCTATACCATGATGGATGAAATTAGCTATTCAACTCAGCAAACAGATGTTTCGTATGGCCGAGCAGTTGATGCCGGCAATGTATGGCAGTTCTTCTCTGACCCAACACCCGGTGCTTCAAATGGCAAACCTGTCGGACTTATAAGTGGTCTGTATATTAATGAGTTTATTGCCAGAAATTCTTCTGTTCATTTAAATAATGTAGATCAGTATGACGACTGGATTGAGTTTTATAATAGCACACAATATCCCATAAATCTGGGAGGCTTGTACATTACTGACGAGTCTGACCAAATGACAAAATATCATATACCCACGACCTTTCCTGATTCGACCACGATTCCACCAGGTGGTTACCTGATGCTTTATCCTTCAGGGAAACCCAAGTTAGGGATCCAACATGTTGAATTTCAATTGGCAGGATCGGGAGAATATATTGGGATCTCTCAGCTCTATAACGGTTCGATGGCCGTGTTGGATGAACTTCACTATCCTGGCCAAACAACCGATGTTTCCTATGGGCGAAGCCAGGATGGCCGGCTTCCCTGGATTTATTTTAATGATCCAACACCACTTAGAACCAATGATGAGTCCAGCTCGGTTTTCCATCTCAATACCGATAACAGTCAGATGCAAGTATATCCGAATCCAAGCAGAGGTAATATCAATGTGGCATTCACGGCATATGAGACCACTGAGATAGAGCTTTTATTATTTGATGCATTAGGTCGAAGTTTAAATCTGCAAGGCCCAGATAAACAGTTATTTATGGCGGGTGCTCATGTCATAGAATTGAATTTAAAGTCGCTTGGTATCCCAACTGGCAGTTATCGAATCGGAATACTTATGAAAAATCAGATGTTAACAAAAACCATTATCCTTGTTAATTGACTCTTAAGAATATAGTTATCTTTATGAAAGCAATAACTCCGGAACCCAATGACTGCGCTATATAATCTTGATTATCTTAAAGAATTAGCTGCTGGAGATGAGAACTTTATGCATGAGATGGTCAAGTATTTCTACACCCACACGCCTGAGGTAATTGGTCAAATGGATGCATTGATTGCTGATGATGACTGGATGGGGGTTCGAGAGTTAATTCATCGCTATATAGCTAATTTGAATTTAATTGGAGCTTTAGGCGTTATTGACAAAGCCAATGAGCTAGAACAGTATGCTGAGAATGGTGAACATCTCGACCAGATTCCGATACTCTGGCAAGAGATAAAGCAGTACTGTGGCGAGTTAATACTTCATATTGAAAAGGACTTTGCACAAATAGTAAATTGAATAATTATGGCAAGAATTCTGGTGTGCGACGATGACATGATGATGCTTAAAACACTTGAGCACCGACTAAAAGGCGAAGGATATGAGGTTGTGGCGGTCAAGGACGGAAAAGAAGCTAGTGATTTGATATCTAGGGCTTTGGATTCTTTTGATATTATTATCACAGACATGTTAATGCCCTTTGTAAGTGGTTTAGAGATTATCAACTTAGTCAGGGTACAGTTCCAATCTCAAATTCCATTGCTCGTTTTAAGTCGGGTAGGCAACGAAGACACGGTATTGCAGGCTTTCGATCTGGGTGCAGATGATTACCTGACCAAACCGTTTAGCCCTAACGAATTATCAATTCGTGTTAAAAAAGCACTGAGACGCAGATAAAAAATGAGAAAGCTTTCTCTATTTTTCATATTGTTGTTTTTATCAATTGGAATCAATTGTACAGCTCAAGTATCTGGTGCTTTTGAATACGATGAAGCTTTACGTATAGCTTCTGAAATGGCACGTGAAGGGAATTACGACCAGGCGAGGTTGCTATGCAATAGAATACTAAGAGATAAGCCAGAATATACCGATGCCAGGATCCTGCTTGCACGAACCTATTCGTGGAGTCAGGAATATGTTGAAGCAAGGGAAATATTCTATACTGTTTTTGATTACGATAATGCCAATTTGGAGGCTCTGAAGGGCTTGATTGAATTGGAAATATTTGCAAATAAGCCGATGGTGGCAGAGGATGTCGCCGATGCTGCTTTGGAGTTTTATCCCAGTGATAAGGATATACTTTTGTTGAAAGCCCGGGCGTCAAGTCTTACGGGAGACTTTAATGAAGCCAAGCGCAGTTTATTAAAGATACTGTTGCAAGAACCTACCCACGAGGAGGCGCGAAATCTCTATTATGAATTAAAAGAAGGGGTCCCAGTTGTTCCTGCTATCGATACAACGGGACGATCTCCTGTTGATATTATCAATGCAGATACGCTATACTCTAGAGCCCAGCGGTACGCGTGGGAGGGATCCTATGGGGAATCCCGGTATCTACTCTACCAAATTTTAAATGCCAGACCAGAGTTTTTTCCAGCCAGAGTGCTTGCTGCCCAAACCTATGCCTGGGGTAATGATTTTGACAATGCGCGTAATGAATTGCGACAGATCAACATCGAAGAAACCGGCTATCGGGATGGTATCCTAACCTGGATTGATGTAGAAAAATGGGATGAGCGATATGCCGAGGCTTTGCGATATTGTCACCTGGGGCAACGATTTTATCCAAATGACAACGCCTTTTTGCTTCGAGAAGCGGAAGTTTTGGAGCTAACGGGTAAAGTATTTGAAGCTAAGCGTGTGATTTATCAAGAATTATTGACAGATCCCAACAATCTTCAATTGATAAATGCATATAACCACTTGCGCAGTATGTCATCGGATCAGTTGATTGAGCATTTAAGTTTAAAAGATTCAAAGCAGGACCTCGCGTTAATTGATGCGGATAATCTCTTGCTTCAAGCGCGGGATTTAGCTGGTCAGGGTGATTTTATTACTGCACGAAGAATTGTACAACAAATTCTTGAAGCCGATCCAGATCATGTTGAAGCCCGCCTGCTGATGGGGAATACATATGCCTGGAATCAAGAGTTCGATCAAGCCAGAGCTTGGTTAGAAGATTTGAAGTACGATGCCTTCGATAATTATGATTTGATAGTCGCTCTGGCTAATCTAGAGGCCTGGGATCAAAATTTTGGAGAGGCTCTAAATCATATAGCTTATGGACTTGAGATTTATCCTAACGATTTGGATTTATCCTTGAAGAAATCCCAAATCCAACAAAACATGGGGGATATTGGTCAGTCAAATGCCACCATTGGTGATCTGCTTCAACAAGATCCTAATAATCCAGAGCTTCGTAGAGCGTATTATTCACAGAAAGGCCCCCAGGCAATCACAGGAATTTCAGGCGAGTATTCACACAATCGGTATAATGTACCACTGGTCCGGCGGTGGAACATGTACAGCCTTAAATACTATAAAACAGTAGATCTCGGAACTTTTATCGGATCTATTAATACTGGATATGTGTCAACTGGAAATACGCCTTTCATGAGTGGGGGAGGGGTACAATTCCAAGTGGATGCTTACCCGGTTTTTCCGATGAGCAAGCGGTATTTCCATTTCTCATATGCCATTTCTCCAAGTCCGGTTTTTGCCAGGCATCGTTTGGGAGCGCACATCTATCAAGAATTACGTAATAGTTGGGAAGTATTCGGAGGGTTTAATTACGCACATTATAAAAATGCAACAGATACCTTGAATGTATTGATGTTCGATGCAGGTGTGACTAAATATTTTGGGAATAACATGTTGACACTTGCTGCTCAATTTGCTCCAAATAACACAACCGGTGTCACTAAGCTTGCACAAGGCTATTCAGCTACCCTACGGCACTACCTGAAAACTGCACATGATTGGGTTCAAGTATCTGTTGGATCGGGAGTATCTCCCGATAATCCCCTGTGGTACATCAATGATCCCAGTTGGAATCCTGGACAAATGTTAAATGCGTATTCTGTGGTATTGGCTTATCGAAAGCTATTAAACGATCGGTGGATTGGCCGTGTCTACGGCGGATACATCTACGAGGAATATTTGCAGAGCCGGTTTCGGAATGTGTACACCTTCAATATTGGCTTGATCTATCTGTTTGACTGACGCAAAGTTATTCTCAGTCTCCCCTCTAAATCTTTTATAATGATGCCCTTGGCATGCCCTTCCAGTCGAACATTCTCGGGCTGAACACCAACGTATTGCCATTCCAGTGGAATTTCTATCGGTAAATCAACAATTCGTTGTGGACTGAAAATATTTACATAAACAAAGTCTTCATTGGATTCCACATCGATCTCAATCTGGGCCCGTGCCCGCCAGAACTGACCAAAAGATTCCAGTGTGCCAAACCAGGCTCGATCAGCATAATGGTTGATGATCTGCTCCTCAAGGTGCAGTCTATCCTCAGATAATCCAACATCTATTGATATGTGTGCTACGCCGCCGAATTGTTCAATATTGCTTAGTTTGAATATGGTAGTACTGATGGGATTTGCATAATCATCATATAGACTGGTTGTCAGACTAACCGGGAGTTCCAGACTGTGAAATCGTTGATTGCTCAAATACTGATCTGGAGCGTGAAACGGATAATAGGTTTGTACCTGGGAAGATGTAGTCGTGCTCGAATAATTGTAGCCTGCACCGTCAATAACTGAAAACAGCTTAGAATTCAATTTGACAACATGCCTGGAGAAGGTCTGGACCGGTCCAATAAAATTGTCGAGTAGAAATTTGCTGACATATAATTCACCTATTAAGGTCTCATTGAAGGCTGACGTTGGGCTGGTTACCATCGGACGATAGTCGGGATACTGCTCCAGACCATCTCCTGTTTTCAAATATCCGAAAAATGGAGTACCTGAAACACCTCTGCTCGAAACCTCATGTCCATACTGTTTAAGCATCTTAATGGCATCGATGTTTCCACCATCAAAGAAAGCCTGGCCTTGAGTGTCGTTAATATATTTGGTTGTTAGGCAATAAGAGGTTTGAATCCCCTTATTTGATTCAAGACTACTATATAACACTGCACTTTTTAAATCAACATAACTATTTATCGGATGTGAGATCACGATAGGAATTTGTTTGAATGCCGGTACCGTTCCCATTAGCACAGGGTACTCACTGTGTTTTTTGTAAATGTTTCTAATGATCCAGAAGAAAATATCCAAACTTTGATTGTAATTATTCTCCAAGTAGTTCTCTGGGACGGATATGCTTGTTTTTCTTAGTTCAGCAAGCGTAGCCGGATCAAATCCAAAAGCAATACTCGCCCCATTGTTGTACATTTTATAAATAATTGCAGCTGCACCGTCTTCGTATTCTGCAAGGGGCAAATAATCTGTTTGTAAATAACCGATGGTCTCCAGATCCTTGTCTCTGCTGGCAATACTCACCATGCCAGGGTTGCCCCGTGTTGAACCTGCAAAAAAACTGTTCTGTATCTCATCTGAAAAGGTGACATTCTCCCTGTACAAATCAGTGACAATACTGTCAAATCCGAAGACAGTTTTCATCGATGGTGCAGATGCTTTAAATCCGATTAATATTCCACCATCAATAGGGAATTGCTTTAATCTTTTAAATATATCAATGTCCAAACTCTTGCTGGCTAATGCCGGATAGATAATAACTATGTCATGGCCAAGCGCTTCATCAAGAGACTGTGTAATTCGAACTGGTATACCTTGATCTTTCAGTGATTCAGTCAGTTGTAGCCAGGATGATAAAGTATCAGTTAAAAAAATACAGATTCGACTATCTGTTCCTTTGTCATATGATCTTAGCGAATGCCATTTAGATGTGCTGCGTGGACTGGTACTGATTGGACCCTGAATATTTCCTAGATCGACTACCAGACTGTCAGGAACAGCAATCTCACGGAATTTATATCCGTTATTTGTTACAAATTCTTCAATTGAAGAATTTTCTTGACAAATAGACTGGGACCCTAATAGGAACACGATAGCCATAGTGGCTATGTGTAAGTAAATCAGCGCTTTCCGTGTCTTCCTCATAAGTGGTAATTTTGCTAATTAATAAAAATATTAAAAAAAATTAGTTACGCTGTTCTTTTTCCCTATTTTCTTCTGGCTTTTTGTTGAATTCCTGATTTTGGACAGACTGCGTTAATAAAATCAGAAAATTGTTAACTTTTTGACTTCAGTCTAAAATAAATTGTTTAATACAAGTAGTACCTTTCAAATTAGAATCAGAATGGAGTATTCTAAGCATATTGATTATTTAAATCTTTAATGCAGATAAATGTCATAATAGGTTCATTATGAGAAAATTGTTAAGAGTTTTTATTGCATTTTTCTTGCTCTTTATGTGGATGCCAACCACATATTCAGGCCCCCAGCAAGCAAAGGATGTATATAAAATCCAGGTGGCTTCGTACGCGAAGCAAGTTTCCATCGAACGTGTGCAGGGAGACACTGGTCTAGACCAGACCATTACCATGCACATAATAGGTGGCAGGTACAAGTTTTTTGTGGGCCATTATGACACTTGGGCAGCTGCGAATGCAGATGTAGCAAGGGTGCCGGTTCAGGGGGCATATGTTGTCAAGATACCGGCTCAATTGATTGATACTCAACAGCAACCCGCACGCCAAGAAGAGGAGCGGGTTGCCGAGACTACGCAACCTCCAGTTGAAACTGAAACAACAACAAGACCGGCTGCGGGGCAAGACGAAATGACCTATCGAATTCAGGTAGCCGCCTCAAGAACTTTTATTCGACCTGAATACTTCCACGATAAGCTTGGATTGACAGAAGATGTCGATTACTTTAGGAAAGATGGATTCTACAAATATGTCATTGGTGACTATCCCAGCATGCAGGCTGGAGAACAAGCGCTTGCACAGTTGGGATTGAGTGATGCTTATGTTATTCAGGCTCCGATCGAAAGACAAGTAACCAGACAACCTGCAGAAGAACAGACTC
>CAYUGX010000146.1:0-11682 GCA_964444375.1 uncultured Porphyromonadaceae bacterium
TTAGTAACTCAGATTGTTTATCAGTTTGACAATAAAATCTCAAGCATCCTTTTTATCCCGTCCTCCCCTCTACCCTCGGCGAATCCAAATGCCAGAAGTAGGTAGTGACATCACCGAGCTTGAGACCCCACAAGTGCTAGTAAACCGGGACCAGCTGATGGAGAATATCCGGTGGATGCAAGAAAACGCAGATCAGCACAAGGTTGCACTACGACCCCACGTCAAGACCCACAAATGCCTCCGCATCGGGCAGCTTCAGCTTGAGCAGGGTGCAATCGGCATTACCACCTCCAAGGTGGACGAGGCTATCGTATTCATCGAAGGCGGCTTCAAATCGGTGACTGTGGCTCATCCAATACTGGATGTCAACAAGCTGATCCGTCTTTTCAAGACTGCCAAGGCCCACGATGTAACCCTGGCGACCATCGTGGATAGCGTCACTGGCATCAACGCCATGGGACCAGCGAGCCGTGATGTGGGCTTCGATGTGGACGTCTTCGTCAAAATCGATGTGGGACTCCATCGTTGCGGCCTGAAGGCGGATGACAACCGGATCCTGGCTTTGGTCGACAAGCTCGAGGGCCGCAAGGGCCTGAGCTTCAAAGGCCTCCTGGCCCATGCCGGTCATGCTTATGGTGCGGAGAGTACCGACGAGATCAAGACTATTGCCAGGCAGGAGCGGGAGACCATAATTGGTGCCGCTCACCGGATTGAAAAGGCTGGCTATGAGGTCCCCATGGTGTCTGTCGGCTCCACCCCGACCTGTAGGCTGAGCGAGACCTATAATGGCATCACCGAGATTCGGCCCGGCAATTATGTCTTCCTTGACCGGACCCAAGTGGCTCTCGGGACCGCAAAACTCAATCAAGTCTCGTTATCGGTACTGGCTACAGTTGTGAGCGCCAATCATGACCATTACATCATCGATGCCGGCTCGAAGGTCCTAAGCTCAGATCTTGGACCACATGGGACTGGTGCAGTGAAGGACTATGGTACGGCCTATCCAGTGGAGGATTACGATAACAAGACTGGTGGTGGAAGAGTGATGAAACTCTCTGAGGAGCACGGTTTCATCCCTCGCAAGGATTGCAACCTGGTTCTGGGCTCGATGGTGCGTATCATACCAAACCATGCCTGTGCTGTCGCTAACCTTGCCACTGATTTGATTATAGCTCAGGGCGAGGATGTCGTTGACCGCTGGGGAGTGGATGCGCGTGGTTGTGTGCGTTGAAATTCATCATTATCTGAGCTCCGTTTCGACAACAAGAATCCCACTACAGGACGCCAGTCACGGTGTATTCTTGGACTGAATACGTTGCGACCCTGAGAAGTAGCACAAAATAATTCGACCACAAAAAACAAATGAGCAATGGGATATATGATGCTATGACCAATACGGACTTAGAGAAGGCTGAAGAGTATTGGAATATGGCAGATGCTGCAGCGTTCAATCTCGAAAAAAGTAAGTCCAGTAAGCTTTTCTTCAAAGCCGCCAAACATTATAGGGAGGCCGGTCGGCCTCATATGGAGAAGAGCAGTGAAGCGCGGGGGTGGAGTCAAAAAGCACAAGCCATCGAACCAGCCAACCCAGATGATAATTTCAAAGCTGCAACACTCTTCGATAAAGCAATCAATACCAGCATTGAAGGGCTACAGTATCCCGAGGCAGATTCCAATATGGAGGGGAACATGCGGCATTTTGAAGGTCAGAGGTACGCATCACTTGCAAACATGGAAGTGATGCGTGCAGCGCCTGGAAGTACCAGACCCGATCACTTATTTCGGGCTGCTGAGTATATCTACAGCGCTGCCTGCTGCGAAAAGGCTGCTGCTGAACTGGCCAACAAGGATAATAAAATTACAGCTCAACATATCAGGATGGGCGCGTATTACAATAGTCTATCACACGCTTACTATTACCGTGCATGGACTAATGAGGAAATGAAAAACTGGCAGGAATCGCTCCAACAATATAAGCAGGCGAAGAAATATGGAAAGCAGGCTGTCATAGAATATGGTATGGCCCTCAAGCGTAGTTATTCAAAAGCTTTGGAATATAATTTACAAAGTGCTGAGAAATCAATATCAATTTACAATAACGAAATTACCGAGATAAGACCTTCCGCATACGCAGAATGGACGGCACAGTCTAAACAATCGAAGCTGTCACGAATAGAAGGCAAGCCCAAGCTAGATGTATGCATTATATTCCTAGATGGAATGAAGCAAAACCTTGTGACTGCCGTCATTGTGGAACTGAAGAATATTGGGAGTGCTAATGCGTGTAATTTGAAAGTGGATATTGTGGATAGTAACAACAAAGGTGAGAAACAGGCGAACCTGGAAGAGCTTCAGGCTGGAACATCCAACTGGTTAGGGCTTTCAATAATCCCTATTGAGGCTGGGAGCTCAAGCTGCTTATTACACGTCTGTTATGAAGACAGCCAGGGAAAGAGTTTCAACTACCATGAAGAAATCGTGATAGAGGTTTCCAGTAGAGAGAAAGAGCGGCTACTCTCAATGGAAAACATTTACATAAAAAGTGAAGCTTTTGTATAGAGGAAGTCTGGATTCTATCATTTTCAAAAGGATTGCAGATGTAACCGGAAAAGATTTAAGGGAAATACGCTTTCGATACCCTATGGGTTTGTTTGGGCCTAATGTAAAAAAACTTGCGCGCAATAAGGATCTTCAAGGTCTTATGAAATGCCTCACAGAAGGTGATTCTGACTTGAGCCATGATGCGGCCGAGGCGATAGGTAACATGGGTCAAATTGGATATGAACCATTAATTCAAACATTGAACCACCCAAATAATGAGGTTCGTATGGCTGCTCTTTTTGGGCTAGAAGCGCTGGGTGATTCTCGTGCTATTAGCCATATTATCGAATGTATGAAAGCAGATTATGATGGTGTTCGCCAGCGTGCAAGTGGTACATTAAGCCGGTGGAGTGAGGATGTTATTGATCCATTAATCGAATGTGTTTATGACCAAAATCAATATGTTCGTGAGGGAGCTGTAAGTGCTCTTGGTTTTCTACAGAATAAAAGGGCAGTCCCGATACTTCTAAAAGCATTGGACGATAAGGATTGGGGACGGTACAGCAATATCATACTTTCGCTTGAATTTATTGGAGATAATCGCGCAGTTCCAGCACTCATTAAAGCTCTTGAGAACATCGATACTAGAGAAAACGCTGCTTCAGCTTTAGGATGCCTTGGCGATAAGAGAGCGACTGAACCACTTAAGAAAGCCCTTCGGGAAAATGATCAAAGACAAGATGAAGATCAATTCGATATTGAAATAACTCGTGATACAATTGTTGGTGCGCTAAACGAACTAGGTAACGTAAATCCGTTTGAGGAACAATTTAGTGTTCAACCAACACCGATGGTTCATAGTGTAGGAGAATGGTCCAATTTGCATAATCGAAGTGTTGAAAGTTTCGTGGAAAACTTAGGACCTTCAATGGGTACTTTTTTAGGCTTTGTAGAAGAAGATGACTCTTTGCCTCCTGGCATGATCGAATTCGAATGGGAAAACGTCATGTCAGTAGGTTATGTATGTTGGGAATTGATGCGTTCCACTAATTGGTATGACGATACTGAAACATCAATAGAAAGTTACATGAAATTTACTGTTCAGTATAATAACATCGTAGCTCGATTTGGCATGGTCAATATGGAATATACTTCGTGGTGTTTTAACAATTTGCAGTTCTTTATTCCGGTATCCGAACAAGGATTAGAGAATACAAGCAAGGCAGAGAAGATAAAATTGGGTAAGGAATTATTCAAAGAACATTGTGAAGCCATCAAGGGTTGGATGAAGAACGTAAGTGAATTCGACCCAGAAATCACCGTGGAGAATTTCTGGGATGCTTTGCTAGAACTGGTTATGACTGATGACGAATTGCAAACTGGTGAAAAGGAACTTCTTCAGATTGCAGCAGATGTCTGGAATCTACCAGGGTTAGGTTAAAATGAATCGAATCTTTATTGACTCAACACCAAATAGCATTTTCTGTTCAAATCAGAGATGTTCAAATCGCCAGATTCATATATATCATTGCTCAAAAGATCTATCGCAATAGTTATCACTAGTTATTGAAATGTGAAAGTGATAATATTCGGTTTTTTGGGTCATAATTCAACCGTTATTGATAGTCATATTAATATTTGATAGCAGACGCGATGCGAGTAATTGAAAAACTGTACCTGTGGTAATATGACCAGAAAGACTTTTCAGGTATTCATATCTTAGATAATTAGCCATTACATTCACTGATGTGAATAGTTTCTTGCCTTCAACTACTCCCATCCATTTGTAACCAGCTTCATAGGAATATGATCCGTCATTTATCAAGTCCAAGTTTGACCAGTATTCTATACCATTTCGTTTCTTATGACCCCAACCTCCTTTGAAGATTGTTAGCGTTTCATTTTCGGTAGTAGGACTGTATGCTCGGGATTTCTTGATTGAGATTATTTCTAAATATTCAAAACTCTCGCGGAAACAATCCCCCCATTCGAATATTTGCTCAGACAATTCTATCTTTTTTGGCAATAGCTCTTCTTCCTTTTTTAAGACCATCTTCCGTCTTTTTTTACGTTGTTCTTCTTGATACCGAGCGATTTTGTGGATTTTTAGGGAATGCGCTTTTGATCTCACTAAAGCCTCGCGTAGTTTCATCAATTCATTCTCATATTGAGTTTGTTCATTTTGCTTGATTTGCTTTTTCATATAGATAGCTCCTGTTGTTTTATTAATCCCAAATAATCAACAACATATCGAACGCTGGACCAAAGTGGGATCAATGATGCGACCACACCAGTAGCACCAAAATTGTCTACCCAGAGTCTTTTAGTTGCGATAGTAGACTCAATGAAAGGGCAATTTATGGTGTCTGTGTATTCGTACATAATAGTTACTTGATGATTACTATAGTAATACTTATGTGTAGAAATATTCATATAGTCATATTGTTTATAGATTACCGGTTCATTCCCATGACCAATCCACCATGGAGCTTCCCAAACCAGGACGATTGCAAGCGTTTGTGCAAGCTGTACAGTATCAAGCAGCGAGATTTAGCATATGAATCGGGTGTGTCTCAAAGTGCAATATCAAAATTCCAATCCCGGGATCGGGATCTTGCTTACTCGAAAGCTGTGAAGATGTTTAGGTACATTGAAGGCTGTTTAGCCGAAAAGCGGAGCAGAGCTCAGCAATTGGCAAAAGAAGTAGGTTCCACCGGTAAGAAACTGATAACTTTCAAGACACACAATACTGTTGCCGAGGTCGCTAAGGAAGTGATTGAAACTGACATTTCCCAATTTCCAGTAATACAAAATAACAAAGCTATTGGGACTATTCGATCGAGCGACTTGATAGGAAGAAATAATAATGAAGCTATAGGAGAAATTATGTCGGATCCTTTACCTCGATTCTCAGCAATGACTCCGGTCCATCTTATTGAGGGAACTCTTAAACGCTATCCTGCAGTATTACTCGAAGATGAAAAATTAGATGTCATTGGGATAATTACACCACAGGATTTGTTGGATATGTGATTATACAATAATAGATCATTGTTAAACCATAAGGATGAGTTCATTCCCAAGCATGGTTGTAACTGACTCGGAAATGAAGGGGCAGTATCACTTGGTCAGGACCAGTTCTACTATGGAGGCTGCCATCCTACAATACTGGCATCGAACGGAACTGAGCAAAGTAGGTTCACAATTGGTCTGATGTAATCTTGATATTGCAATTCATGTTATGGGTTTAATTATTAGAAGTAAGTTTAGCACCCAGAATCTAAGACCGAGGACTTCAAGATGAAACATAACGTGTGGTTGATAGACGCCAATATACTCATTGGTGCCAAGAACAAGGACGAGTACTGCCTCAGGGTGCTGAAGTATGCTAAAGAGTCTGCTCTCGAGCTCTGTACCACTCCAGAAGTGCTAAAGGAGCTCAATGGTGATGTTCCCGATTTCGTGGATGTAATCACCTTTCCTCCCGATTTTGATGTCTCAACAATGAAGTTTGACAGTAAGACAATGACTTACAAGATGCCCTCGAAGACCCCAGGAATGGCGTTCAATTCGTATGCAATGATGGCAAGTATCAAAAAGCAATTTGGAGGGCCTTCTGGAAATAGGAAGAAACCTTCTAAGGCGGATGAAAGCCTGGTATTAGCTTATAATGCCTTTCAGGACATCTCAGGCATAATATCCAATGATTCTGATTTAGAGTTCATTCATTACAATAGTGATCGACCACGTTCAAATCTGAATATTAAATCTGCTCAGTCATTTGTGGAAGATGGTTTTGCTTAATTACCCCTGTGGTAATCAACATCTGATGGGGGCCTAGAGACTTGGCCGTATTGATGATACCTCCGGATGATTCTATCGAAACGATCCGTTTCAATTCTGAAAAGGCGATGATAGAACAGATATTATCCGACCAAGATATCAAGGAAATGGCGGAGCAGATCCGTGTCGCTTCGGAGACTGACACACGAAGACGAAAGTTGTTGGCATCAGGGCTTAGGATAACCACCAACATCATGCCCGACATTTTCAATGTCGTTCAATTTGCAAAAGAAGTCGTGGGGTTGAAGGAGAACGATGTGGAGGTCTTCGTTCATGATGAGCCTGTGCTTCGAGCCACCTGTATGGATTTTGAGAAGCAAGGTATCTTTCTGACCTTAAGTTCAGGTCTCATTGAGAAGCTCAGCTCAAACGAACTATCGTTCATTATTGGCCATGAACTCGGTCATGCTGTATACCATCATATGTCACTTCCAGTACGTGAGATGCTAGACCAAGGGGACAAGATACCGCCAGACAAGATCTTGAACATGCTCTCATGGTTACGGCGGGCTGAAATATCGGCTGACCGTGTAGGGTTGTTATGTTGTCAGGATATCCATGTTGCTGGCATGGCTTTGATAAAGATGTCCTGTGGATTGACGGCACCTCACATTCAGTTTCATCTGGACGATTATATCTCTCAGATGGAGGATATCCGCTTGTTGTCT
Source organism: uncultured Porphyromonadaceae bacterium (assembly GCA_964444375.1). Lineage (GTDB taxonomy): Bacteria > Bacteroidota > Bacteroidia > Bacteroidales > UBA12481 > JABHCC01. The sequence continues at coordinate 7,053 of CAYUGX010000146.1, forward strand.
GCCTCAACCCGTAACGTTGAGGATTGCTTCACCTCCCATCCATTCAATCCCCTGCGAGTGGTAGCTTTGGATTACTTTTGGGAATCCAAGTTATTGACTCAATTGCTCGGTCAATCGCCAGAGAACATGACCGAGAAGGAGATGGATGACAATATCAACTCCTTACTGGCGTTCATGGAGCCAGAATCTATTATGGACCCTGGTGGTCCTGTCTCTGATTGCCTACTATGGGGTGGTTTTTGGGTGGCTTACTCTGATGAAGATATCGATATACGAGAGAGAATGAGTATCTTTCATCTCGTCAAACCAAGCAGAGTAGATGAGGCTAACACCCAACTGCAACAAATGATGAATCCTATGGCAACCATTCAGCAGAACTTCAAGACATCAGCTGAAAAATGTGAAGCCTTAACCCTTGGAGAAAAGCACGCTCTCATCCAAAAATTGGTGGTAGTGGCCAGAGCTGATAGTGTGGTCAAAGGGGAAGAACTCATTGCTTTAAAGCAGATTTCTGAGTTGCTCGGTGTTAATCCTGGCTTTGTCGATAAAATATTAATATTGAGTGATTAATTGAAAAAACCAGTTATTTCATGGTTAACGATCAAGAATGGTATTACCCAAAATTGTAAAGTCAACTTGAGTTAACTCTCTTTGGATACCCTACCATAAATAATTTTAAACCTAAATCGGTGGCTAATTACCAAAACACCAATATATTGGAAAAGGCTTCCACGCTTCAATATGGTTTCCAAAGAAGAAGTAAATCAGATGAGATGGGATGAAGACATTCCAGGATTACTCGCTGCTCTTTCTGACCATAAAAGTTCTGTACGAGCTGATGCGGCCAGCGGGTTAGGTATGCTACAAGCCCTTGAAGCCTTGAGACCACTTACAAAACTATTGGATGATAAAAAGAGTTACGTGAAAGGGAACTCTGCTTCAGCTATCGCTGAACTTTATTCTAACAAGTCAATGAGCTTCGAGGAGAAAAGAAAAAAATTTAGGGGAACTATTAAGCCGATGATTCGAAATCTTGATGATGATGGTTATATGAATCTACCACATCTAATACCCGCAATTGGTAAGATGTCTGCTATAATGAATGACGATGATAGGAAAATCTGTGGAGATAAGTTAATTAAAATCATGAATGACCCAGCTTCTAGGGTGAACAGCAATTGTGCAAAGACACTTACAAAACTTGGGTATCAACCTGCAATACCTCATATTATTGCTTTGCTCACTAGTGACGATGATGATTGGGTTATATCTAGCTATGTAGAATCATTAGGAATCCTAGGAGACATAAAACAAATTGAACCCATTTCAAAGTTGCGAAAGCACAAAAGCTGGATGGTACGTTTAGCAGTTGTAAAAGCACTGAGCAAATTTGGTCTTGATGCCAAACCATATATTGAAAAAGCCTGTAGGGATCGAAAGAATGAAGTCAAGCTCGCTGCCAATAAGGCATTAGCTACTATTGAGGCACTTGAAGGTAAACCAATTTCAAAAGAGAAGAAGAAAGCAAAGAAATTAATGCTCTTGGATGATAGAGCTTATGATGTCAGGAGGGAAGCTGCAAGCAGTTTATATTCTGATGATAATCGTAGTATCTACCGTCGTACTCTGAATGTTATTGTCTCAGAAAATGATAAAATAAAGCGTGAACGATACATTGAGCTGCTTGAAAATGATAAGTGTTCCGATATCGATGTACTTCTTGCGCTTATTGATTGTTCAAACGAAAAATCCCGGATAGGAGTGATAGAAGCTCTTGGAGAATATAAAGACACGAAGGCTTTATTTGCATTGCTTGAACAATTGAATCTTGAGATTAAGACAAATATACAAAGAAAAATTGTAATAGCTATTAGTAAACAAGGCGATATCGCCGTTGAACACCTGATGAAAATCTGGCCAAAAAAGAATCTACGCACTACAATTCTTCTGGCATTAGGAAAAACCAAAAATCCAAAGGTTATTCCATTCATGAAGAACGCCCTTGATGATGATGACCAAGATGTTCGCGAGAGTGCTGTAACCGGATTAGGGTCTATTGGAAAAGTATCATTGAAAACATTGATTGAAATTTACCATCAATATGATGGAAATATTAAAGCAGAAGCTATTAATCAGATTGCCAAGCTCGATGGTGTAGCAAACCAAGAGCTTATCAATTCTGCCTTATCAGATAAATCCTGGGAAGTACGGAGAGCTGCAGCATATCAACTTGGTGAGATCGAAGGGGCTCGACTTACCCCTGAATTACTTAAAGCAGTTAACGATAGAAAGAGTAACGTTCGATATGCAGCAATCATTGCATTAGGTAAAATCGGAGATGTTAGTGCATTCGAAACGGTTGAAGCTCGTTATAATGACCGAGACGAATCAGTAGCCTATGTGGCCGAAAAGGTCCTTAATAATTTTCTTTACACCGGTGCTACTGGAATGGGACTCTTTCAAGATCATATCTTTGTGTGTCTTGCTATCGCCCATTTGGGAGTTGAAAAGCCTTCAGATAAAGCTATGGAGAGAATAGTGAACTTTGTATTTCTTTGTCTATTTAGTGAGGCGGAGAAACGAACTGTTGAGCCGGGTGAGGAGCTGCTTATCACTTGGGATGGTAGTGATCCTTTATCCCAGCAGTATCAGAAGACTCTCGAAGATGGTTTGAAATTTTACAAGATGTTATTCGAGGCAAAGGGTGGTGAAGGAATACTATTTGCCTTCAGAAGATGCGTTATGATCATCGGGAGGAACAATCGTAACCATCCTGCCCAGCTAAGAGCATTACACGACTTTCTTAGTGAGCTAGCGAGTGAGCAAGAACCTCTTCCTGAGATGAGTAAAGCATTTTTGGAGTATCTGGAACAAAACTGGTTTGGGGATGAAAAGAAGAAAAAACCAGCTAGAAAGCAAAAGAAGAGCGCGGAAAAGCCAAAGTTAGAGAACAAGCTAATACCTGAATCTGAGAGTGAAATTAATAGAGAAAGAGATCTTGAAAAAATTATTATTTGTGGTAACCGATTCGTAATAACTGGAGCATATCCAGGATTAACACGTGAAGATTTTGAATCATTATTATATCAGCATGGAGGGATTCTGCAGAAGTCTATCACTAAGCAAACTGATTATCTAATCATTGGAGATAAACCTGGTACATCCAAAATCAGTAAAGCACTGAATCTTCGGGTGCCATCTATTGAAGCCGAGCAATTCCAAGAAATATTAGCTGACAGCAAAGTAATAAAAGACGCAATAAAATCAGAACAATATGCAGAAACTCCATTAGATCTTAGTGCGATTAATCAAAAGGATAAAAATACACGTATTCAAATTCTCAAACAGATTGGTAGAAATAAGTACGTAGATGGAGCACAAACACTAATCGAGGTTCTCAGGGAGAATGAGCCTGATATTCAGAAAGCTGCTATCACTTCAATAATTGAGCTAGGAGAGCCAGCAATTACAAAACTGGTTAAAACTCTGGCTGATGATGATTTTGGTAGTTTCTTTGATTCGTTTGATTTAATTAGCCAGATTCTCACTGCACCGATGAGAAAGAAAATTTTACAGAACAAAGGCATCCGTCATACTGGAACAAAGGATGTCGCTACATTCAGACTAAGATGTGTAATGGAACTTGAAAGACAGCTCCAAGATGGTAATTTACAATGCGTTATCGATGCTCTCGATGACAAGCGCAAGGAGGTTCCAGCCATTGCCGCCAACGTTCTCGGTAGGAATAAGGTGAATAAAGCGATTAATGAACTCATCGAGAAGATTCATGGAAAAAACCATACTCTAGCAGAGGCGGCTGTTGTAGCCTTGGGAAGGATAGGTGATTCTGTAGTATATGAAATTCTACTAGGTCTAATTGATGACAAACGGAAAAGCATAGTTGTTGCTGCTATCAATGCCCTTGGTGAATTGGGTGATAGGAGGGCTGTTGAACCTTTAATCGAATTGTGCACAAAGAGAACCAAAAAAGATTATTTTGTAGTTCATGTATCTATCGGTGCTCTTGTGAAAATCGGCGATAAAAAAGCTATCGAACCATTAGCCAAAATTTGCAAAGAGAGAATTAATAATAATCCATTTACTAAAAGACCCCTATTATAAGACATAAAAAAGTTAGGTGGTGGCAGGATTGCAGCCGCTCTTGAAAAGGAACGGCAAGCGACTATGGATGAGCGACGAAAAAGATGTGAACGTGAAAACTGTCGCGACTTAGTAAATATGGAGAAAACTCACTGCTGGGTCGGATGCCCAGTGATAAAAGCCAATTATTGGGGATGGTCAGCTAGAGAACCTGACGGTGATTCAGGGAGAAACTTGAAGAATGCAAAAAGAAAAAAGCGGTTATAGAATAACAGGAACGAAAAATGAATATATTAGACGGAATTGATGTTTTATGACTGTTGAGAAGATGCTTGAGCATAAGAAGAAGTTCACCCCGACGGCAGGATATCACCTTCTTGGAATTGATGGAATGGAACTTCCAGGAGAGGATTTGTACTTCATTAGTGCTCATGCCACCCTGGAGGATGCCAGGAAGGCTGGGAGGAAATTAGAACAGAACGAGATCGACAAGTACTTCATCGTTGACAGTGAAGGTGTAGGGTACGAG
>CAYUGX010000147.1:0-11637 GCA_964444375.1 uncultured Porphyromonadaceae bacterium
CCGGTCCAGTCGTTCCGATTGTTTTTGTTTCTTCATGCATCTTTTTCCAGATAGTGAAAACAGATCCGGTTGACCAGGCAACATTGCCATATCGAACGCAAGCAAACTTAGTTTTGCTTTTTGGGTCAAGTGAACAATACATCTTTTCCATCAAGGACTTGCTAAGACCATAGATATTCCTTACTGGTGGTGATGCTTTATCTGTTGAAACACCAATGACTGTCTCAACGCCTTGCATAATTGAAACCCGCGCTATGTTTTGTGAACCCAATACATTCACATCAATACACTCCATTGGGTATTGCTCAGCAATATCAACAAATTTGGTTGCGGCGCCATGAATCACGACGTCTGGTTTGAACTCAGCAAAGATATCCCTGACCGATTCAATATTGCTGATGTCCATGGGAGCAACATCGCATCCAGTAAACTCCTTTGCTGCAAGGTTTTGCTTGTTGTTTCTTCCTGTCAACAGAATCTCATATTGCCCTTTTAACCTTAGAGCTAACCTTTTCCCCAGGAAGCCGGTTCCACCGGTGATTAATAATCTTTCTCCCATTGAATTATTTTTTTGTTGTGCATTAATTAAAAGTTTAATCACCTAAATCCCATAATACTGACGATACCAAATGACAAAATTCTTTATGCCTTTCTCAATTGGTGTGCCTGGTTTGTAACCAAATGAATCCATGAGCGGTGAAATGTCAGAATGTGTTTTCAAAACATCACCTGGCTGCAGTGGCCGGTAATTTATTTTTGCTTTAATGTTGATTTCTTTTTCGATTGTATCAATTAGGTCACCCAGCTGCACTGTTTGGGAATTACCAATGTTGTATACTTCGAATTTTGCTGTTGGGCTTGAAGCAGGACTTTCCTCGTTAGTGGAATCTGGCTCGGTAAACATCACCCTCATAACTCCATCAACAATGTCGTCAATATAAGTGAAATCCCTTGCCATTTTTCCCTGGTTGTAAACATCAATCGAGTCGCCCTCGCTAATTCTTTTAGTGAAAATATAATATGCCATATCAGGACGCCCCCATGGACCATACACAGTAAAAAAGCGTAATCCTGTTGTGGGCAACCCATATAAGTGGCTGTATGAATGGGCCATCAACTCATTGCTTCTCTTTGTAGCTGCGTACAAACTAATCGGATGATCTACTGCGTCCTCAGTTGACAGGGGCATTTTTTTGTTCAATCCGTAAACACTGCTACTACTTGCATAGACTAAGTGTTTCACTTGATCGTGCCGACACCCCTCAAGTATATTGATAAAACCTACAATATTGGATTCAATATAAGTATATGGATTCTCGATACTGTACCTCACACCAGCCTGGGCAGCTAAATGACAAACATGATTGAACTTTTCCTTACTGAACAAAGACAAAAGTTGATCAGTGTCTTCAAGATTTAATTTCACAAATCTGTACCGGTCGTTTTTAGTGCTTCTTATTAATTGTCCATAATCAATCTTATCCCTATCAACTCCAGCCTCCGACAACCTTGCATATTTGAGATTAACATCGTAATAATCATTAATGCTATCCAGGCCTACCACCTCGTGCCCTTCAGACAGCAGTCGATTGGCCACATGAAATCCAATGAAACCAGCTGTGCCTGTAACCAATATTTTTCCTTTTCTTTGCATTGTTTTGATTGATTTAAATTTGTAGCTGGTTAATAATCAGATTACTTTAAAGTTTGTATATCCTCGGATTTCTTTCTTCTATCATATTCCGCAAATCAACAATCATCTTTGCGTGTCTTTTTATGAGATTTAAATCTAATTGCTTGTGGTTTGTGGTTAGGACCACACAATCAGAACCCTCCACGTTTTCCTTAGTTAGCTCCATTGAATGATACTCGTATCCTTCCTCTGTTTTAACAAATTGGATATGTGGATCATGATAGTTAACAACACCACCTTTCAGGCTGGTAATATCCATAATTTTTGTTGCGGGAGATTCTCTTTCATCATTAATGTCAGGTTTGTATGCCACACCAATGAAGAAGACCTTGCTGCTGTTGATCGGTTTTTCGTCACGGTTTAATGCTGCTGCAATTTTATTATACATGTATTGTGGCATTCGCATGTTAATATGCCCAGCTGTATGAATCATGCTCAGGTCAAAATTATACTTCTTGGCAATGTACTCTAAATAAAAAGGATCAAGTGGAATACAATGTCCGCCAATACCAGGACCTGGATAGAACGCCTGAAAACCAAAAGGTTTTGTTTTTGCTGCTTCGATACCCTTCCAGATATTGATATCCATCTTGCCTGCCAGCAGGGCAGCTCATTAATTAGGCTAATGTTTATCAATCGATAAGTGTTTTCAAGAATCTTTACCATTTCGGCAATACGTGGTGAACTTACCTTGTGAATATGATCAATGGCATTTAAGTACAATGCCTCACCTATTTCAAGGCCATCCTCAGATATAGCACCTAAAACTTTTGGTGTGTTGCGGGTATGAAACTCTTTATTGCCAGGATCAACACGTTCTGGGGAATAAGCGAGCCAAAAATCATCACCGTGCTGCATTCCGCTCTCTTTTTCAATTAAAGGGAGCATGAATTCCTCTGTGGTTGTAGGATAAGTTGTAGATTCAAGACTAATAAAAGTTCCTGCCCTCATATTCTTTCCAATATCTAGACAAGCACTTTCAATGTAGGACATATCAGGTTTACGAAATTTGTCTAAAGGAGTAGGCACGGCAATGATCAAGGCGTCACATTCTTTCATTCTTGAGAAATCAGTAGTCGCCTCAAGTTTTAATTGATCCATTACAACTTCTCTTAAAACAGCATCACGTATGTCGCAAATGTAATTTTCACCCTTATTTATCCTGTCGGCTTTTTCCTGACTTTTTTCGAAACCTATTACTTTAATACCGGCTTCGGCAAAGTTTACTGCCAAGGGAAGACCAACGTAGCCTAGCCCGACAACACCTACAACCTCCTGATTGCTCTTGATTTTTTCTAATATCGTGCGCTTATTGCTCATAACTTGCCCTGTTTAATCATGTATGATGGTAGGCTTCCTACTCGATCAGCTAACCACATCGCATTTGATAACTCCGTTTTCTGATTTTCTTTATACAGCTCTAATTCTGAAATTAACTCCCAACATGGTCTACAATAAACGCCATGCTGAAAAGCAAATTCAAGGAAAGTATCTCTTTCTTTTCTGTTATCAAACACGATATTGTTTAACCAGTAATTGGAAACACAATTCATGGGCTCAATAAAAAACTCAATGCCCAGATCCTCAAAAAATTGCTCGTACAACGCTGCTAATTGACGCTTTACGCCCAATATGCCTACTGATTTAAATAGGCCATCTGGCCTTTTGGTGACCGGGTGACCGGGTGACTGGGTGACCAAACCCAGGGACTCCAATTGTGCTACTCCCAGCGCTGCGTTGATGTTAGGCATCCGGTAATTATATCCGATTTCGTCATGTTTGTAATCCCACTTGTGTGGTATTTTAGCCTGGGTTGTCAGGTGCTTGGCCTTTTTAGCAAGCTCGTTATCTTTTGTTACAAGCATACCACCCGCACCGGTAGTGATAGTCTTATTCCCATTAAAACTAAAAACGCCAACTTTACCAAATAATCCCGTATGAATTCCTTTGTAATAAGATCCAATACTTTCCGCGGCATCTTCAACTACTTCAATATTATAGCGATCACATATTTCGACAATTCGATCAATTTCACAGGGATGCCCAAATACATGAACAGGTAAACAGGCCCTGACAACTCTCCCTGTTCCCACATTGTAACAAACTCCATCCCTGACTTCAGTATGTTCCCCCAAAAATTCCTCTAAATCATCTGGCGACATCCCCAATGTCTTGCGATCCACATCCACAAACACCGGTTCCGCCCCACAATACCGAATAGGATTAACCGAGGCAATAAAGGTCAACGGCGACACAAGCACCTCATCACATGGTGAAACGCCAACTAATTGGAGTGCTATATGCAATCCGGCAGTTCCGTTTACACAGGCTACTGCATGGCAGGTAACCTCTTGACCAGGTGACAGGGTAAACACTTTGTCCATTTGTTCGCTGCTGTGCAAGGGTACTTTTATAAACTCTGCAAAACGTTGTTCAAACATGTTTACGTATTTCCCAACACTCGAAACAAACGTTGAATCAATTGCATCTAACACATACTTCTTCTCATTGCCTGCAAATACAGGCTCATGAAGAACAATTGGATCCGTTTCGGGATATAATCCTTTTATGTAATCAATGATCTTTTGAAAGTTTTCCAGCATGATTATCACTAAATAAGCAATTATCCCTTTATTCTTTTTGCCAAATTAGAAAAGAAGCCTTCTGCTCCTTCAGATACTCCCTTGCATCATCCTGAGCGAGCACAAGGTATCGTATCTTTCTGTTTATTAGCTTTTCTGCTTTTTGCACCAGTTTTACCAAATAAGATGCCTTTATCGACTGACCCACCAGTAGAATGTCCATGGTTTGCCCGTTGCGTCCCATGGCAAAATCTCCAGTGACATATGCCTGATCGACGTCGCCAAGTTCTTTGACTACCTGTTCCACGATTTGATCTATTCCAATTGTTTTCCGGATGATACTATGAATGTCCTTAAACAGGGGGTGCCTCTCATTGGCCCTAAATATCTTTTTATTACCCTGGTTTTCTGAACCTAGCAATCCTGCCTCTTCAAACCGGTTGAGCTCAACCCTGATAGCATTTGAACTCTCCCCAAACTCCTTAGCCAGGCCCCTCAGATAACTACTTGACTTAGGATTAAGGAAAAACCGTAAAAGGAGTTTTATCCTAGTTTCGCTTGTAATTAACGTTTCAATCATCATTGTTGGATTTCAGACATGCTAACATCATTTATGACTTTCTCACATGATACAGCTTCGCTCACTCAGTCCCACTATCGAGAACTAGCATCATAAGTAACCAAAAGCACTCAATAGGCCTCGAGTGTCTAGTCACGACTGATCAAACCATCTTGTTGATGAGATTATAATGAAGCAGTAGGATAAAAGTTTACTGCGAAGCATGGTATAGATCGGTAATTGGGTTCGAGACAAATATAATACATTGAGTAATAAAACTACTCGTTCTTTTGTAAAAATAATCGTTAAATTCTTCCAAAAATAGCCAATGAATAGCGGCTGGATGCGGATAAAACATTCACATAGATAAACATTTAGTAGATTGATCTGTAATATTGGTCGTTCATGCCCTTCGCCAAATACTCAGCTTTCATGTCATTTATTTTTTTACTTACCTTTACCGCACCACAAAACTCTCTTTTTAGTATGAGACAAATTAAACAAACATGTTCTATAGTAGCAATTCTATTAATTGCCATGTCTTGCCGACAACAGAAAGAACTTGTTTACTTTACCGACTTACAAGAGGCTGAAATACAAAACAATACCTTGGAAGAACAGAAAGACTATAAAATACGTGCAAACGATATCCTGTATATTAAGATGATGAGTTTGGATGAGAATATCAATGCATTATTTGATGCGGCTACAGCGGGCGGAACAATTGGCACCAGGTTTTTTACTGAAGATGCTATGTATTTCACCGGCTATTCTGTGAGCTATGACGGCTTTGTAGATTTACCGGTTGTCGGTAATATTGCGGTTTTAGGGAAAACTATTGATGAAGCTAAATCTGCAGTTAGAGCCAAAGCGGCAGAATATATTAATGACGCCGTTGTTTTAGTTAAACTCGCAAACTTCAAAGTAACTATTTTGGGTGAAGTTAAAGCACCCGGTATATATAATTATTATAACAACCAGACTACTATTCTGGAAGCTCTCGGCAAAGCTAAAGACCTGACAGACTATGGCAATCGCACCCAGGTATTGGTAGTTAGGCCAACTGTTGATGGATCTAAATCTTATAGGGTCAACTTGCAGGATAAGGCATTGTTAGCATCACCAGAGTATTTTATACAGCCAAACGATGTAATATATGTGCCTCCGCTGAAAGCTAAAGGTACAAGCCTTTTAGCCCAGGACTATGGTTTTTTTATAACCGCCATTTCAAGCACACTCACAGCAGTATCTTTAATCTTAACAATCATTCTTAACGTCAAAAATTAGCGAAGCTTTCTTCTGAAAAAACTTCACAGTAAACTTTAGTATCATGCCCCAACTCCCTAACAACAATCTGCAAACCCCGCCTGAAGAAACAATTGATTTACGAAAGTGGATCGGGAAACTATTGGTCAATTGGTACTGGTTTATTTTATCTGTAGCGATTCTTGGAGGTGGGGCTTACTATTATACCCATTATTTAGAGAGTGCATACCAGGTAAAAGCAACGCTACTCATTAAAGATGAAAAACAAGCTGTTGGAGCTGAAGCACTTTTTGGTGATTTGGATCTTTTCGGGAACCAGCAAAATATTCAAAATGAAATCGGCATTCTAAAAAGCTGGACGATTACCAGACGAGCGCTGGAAGAACTAAATTTCGATATCACATACGTTGCCACAGGCAGAATTGGTGAAAAGCATTTATATCAAAACATTCCTTTCAGGGTAACAGTAGGACCTGACGCTCATAATTACTTCAACACACCCATCTATGTTACCATATTAGATGACTCAACCTATCAACTTACTATTAATGGAGAGAGGAATATTGAAGTAAAACATTACTTCAATCAGCATTTTAAATACCAGGAATTTAATTTTATAATTAGCAGAAACCCAGATTTTAAAACGACAAACCTGCCTCCTCACCTGAGAACAAATCGATATTACTTCATAATACATGACCTGGATAAATTAGCCTACTCCTATAGTAATAAACTAACTGTAGAATTGGTCAACCGCGAGAGCTCTATGCTCGCCTTATTTAGTCAGGGACATGTTGCTAAAAAGGAAGTAGATTTCCTTAATACCTTAATGGAAGAATACATCAAGTCAGGGCTAGATGAAAAAAATGCCACTGCTGAAAACACGGTCACATTTATAGATGATCAGCTCGACTTGATAATAGATACCTTGAAAACAGCTGAGAGATCACTGCAGAAATTTAGGTCTGATAACCAGGTCATTGATATTTCATCTGAAGGACAAGCTATAATAGAACAAATAGATAAACTAACCCAGGAAAAAGCTCTGATTGATATTCAGGTTGAGTATTATCAATATTTGCTTGATTATCTCAAGAACAATAAAGACTTTTCAAATGTGATGGCTCCATCAACGATGGGAATAAATGATCCTATGCTAACTTCGTTGATCACTAATCTTGTTGAGTTATCAAACCAGCGTACTGGAATTGAGTATTCTGCAAAGGATATAAACCCGGTACTGCAGAGGTTAAATTTACAAATGCAGGCCAATCAGGAAACCTTACAGGAAAACGTCCGAAATATTTTACAAAATGCGAAATTCACACAGGATGATGTTAATCGCCGTATCAGTCGACTTAATCGAAGAATTGCGAAGCTGCCTCAAACTGAACGGGAACTCCTGAATATTCAACGTAAGTTTGAACTACAGAATGAGATATACACGTATCTCATGCAAAGAAGATCAGAGGCAGCAATCGCCCAAGCATCAAACGTACCAGACCAGATGGTCGTAGATTATGCCCGAATAGATGCTGCAAAGCAAGTTGCACCGCGAACTATGGTCAACTACACTATAGGTGTTTTATTAGGTTTGATTATTCCATTAATAATAATTGTTCTGAGAGATTCCTTTAATCACACGATTCAAGAAAAAGGAGATGTTGAATCAAGAACTAATGTCCCAATAATTGGCACAGTGGGCCACAATAAAAAAGACCACATGTTGCCATCAATTAAATATCCAAGATCTTCCATTGCCGAATCATTCAGGGCAATCAGAACAAATTTGCAATTCAGCCTTTACGAAGATAACGACAAAGTCATCCAAATAACATCATCTACATCTGGTGAAGGTAAATCATTCATTGCATTGAACTTAGCTGGGATATTTAGTGTGTCAAATAAGAATACAGTTGTTGCTGACCTTGATTTAAGAAAATCCACTGTTCAGAAATACATGGACCTCCCGAACAAAAATGGTGTTTCTACTTATATCATTGGTAAAAGCACCCTGGATGATATTATACAGGTTTCAAGTTTCCCAAATCTTTCGATTATTACTTCAGGTCCTGTACCCCCAAATCCAGCGGAACTATTTGAAACGAAGGAATTTGAGCAGTTCTTAATCGAACTTAAGAAGAGATTCGACATTATTATTCTTGATACCCCTCCTGTTGCCTTAGTCACTGATGCGATGTTAATCTCAAAGTATGCTGATGCTAACTTGTATATCATCCGACAAAAACTGACGCATCGCTCTGCCATTTCCTTTATTGAAGAAGTTAAAACCAAGGAACATGTAGAGAAGCTCAACATTGTGATCAATGACGTTACGGTTCCAAAGTACTATGGCTACAAGTATGGATACGGGTACGGATATGGATATGGTAAAGGTTATGGATCGGGCTATTATATTGATGACAAGTAATCCTGCGATATATTATAACAAAATCGCATCATTGTATCCATAATTTCCTCTGATCTCTTGCTGGCATTTCATTATATTAGTGCATCGTTATATCTTTGCACAGCTTTATAAAATGTTAAGAAAAGGGTTAACAATATTATTCGCACTTACTTGCATCGGTTCATCAGCATGGTCACAAAAATCAACCATTGCTGAGCAACAAATGCTACAATACTTCTTTGGAGGAGGTACTACAAGTTATTTCGGTGAAGTGGGTGGTGCTGATGGTGAAGCCAGTGGCCTTTTGGCTTCTCTTGATTATCTGGGTTGGGATCCGCTACAAACCAGACTTGGATTTACGGCTGGTACACGGTTTGGAATTAAGGGAAATATGGCCATGTCAATGTCATTAAATCCAATTTGGATCAGCGGTAATGACAAAAGGTCAACACATGCGGATAGGGGCTATAAGTTTAATGCTTTTGCATTGAATGGTAGCTTTTTATATGAATACTACTTTGGTACGAAACGAATTCAAAACACACCTTTTTTGGGGGTAGGTCCGGGGCTCATGGTGTTCACATACAAAAATAATGTCGCATCAACGTTCGGTGATCCGGGTATATCACCATCATTTGTCTTCAACCTGGGAATTCGTCTGCCCTCTCGCACCCGATACTTGCATACCGTGCAAATTGAGTTTAACTACCTCTTTACAGACCGGCTAGATGGTATTGAAGGTCATAGAGAAATTGGGGATACTTTTTACTTTTTGAAGTATTGTATGAATATTGAAGTGGATAAGACCTTTGTTTATAATAAGAGGGGATTGATTCGCTGACGCGAATGGGATTTTGCCCCGCGAGCGGGACAGGGATTGGGGGATTTCGTCCCGGTAAACCGGGACTGGGATTAATTCAAAACCTATTAACTTAGCCATAATTAATCCTTTGGTTTTGCTGAAGCATGTCCCCGACATGATAGGGGGGACTGATGACTGAAGACTGATGACTGAAGACTGATGACTGATGAATATGACACGAATTCTTTTAGCAATCCTTGCCCTTTCAATTTCTGCCCAAACACTTACCCAAGACCTTGACCTGTCTTGGATCGACAAAGAAGCCAACCTCAAAGCACATTCGCTAGAGCAAAAATTCAAGTCATTAAACACTACTGTCGGTAATGAATATGATTTGACATATGTACGAGCTCTGTGGGATATTGACCCTGCCGTGCGGTACATTACAGGATCAATCACTTCATATTACCGTGTGCTGACTGAGCCACCGCATCGGTTGACTTTTGATATGCATGATTCGTTGACAGTTAATATCATCAGATATCATGGCGAGGCGCTAGAGACCTTCACCCATGAAAACCATGTGTTGACCATTGAGTTGCCTGAAGCAATGGCATATGGCACAATTGATTCAATCATGGTAGATTATGAAGGAGCACCAGTAGAAGATGGCTTAGGTTCGTTTTCTGTGGATGAACACAATGGCGTGCCGATTTTGGCCACCCTATCAGAGCCCTATGGAGCCAAAGACTGGTGGCCCTGCAAACAGAATCTCAACGATAAAATTGACTCAGTTCTGGTAGTAGCCAGCTGCCCAATCGGATACAAAACTGCCTCAATCGGTGTCCTAGATTCGGTTTGCATCTGCCACGACAAATACACCATGTGCTGGAAACACAACCACCCCATCGCAACATACCTCATCTCCCTAACCTGCACAAACTACGAAGAATACAGTGATTTCGTATATCTTGAACAAAGCTACAGTACAAAAGGACAGGCCAAAGGCCGCCAGACAGGCCAGAGGCCACCAGACAGCCCACAGGGCGTCGGACCGATAGAAATCCTAAATTACATCTACCCCGAAGATCTCGAAGATGTCAAACAAAAAACTCCCGGCCTAATTGAAGTCTTCCACATCTTCAACGACCTCTTCGGCCTCTACCCCTACGCCGATGAAAAATACGGCCACGCCCAATGGAACTACGGCGGCGGGATGGAGCATCAAACCATGAGCTCAATGGGTAGTTTCGGTCATGATTTGATGGCACATGAGTTGGCCCACCAATGGTTTGGGGATTATGTAACCTGCGGATCATGGAAAGACATCTGGCTGAATGAGGGATTTGCCACCTATCTAACAGGCCTGACCTATGAACGTATGTTCGATGGCATCTACTGGGAACCATTCAAACGCTTATCAATCAAACGGGTGATGGAAGAAACCGACGGTTCGGTCTATTGCCCCGATACCACTGATGTGTACAGGATTTTCGATGCGCGACTGTCATACTCAAAAGGGGCGATGGTGCTACATAGTCTAAGATGGGAAATGGGCGATCAGGCCTTTTTCCAAGGCATCAGGAATTACTACAACGCTTTTGCCGATGATTATGCCTTAACAACCGATCTTCAATTCCACCTCGAAGCAGTTGCCGACACAAGCTTTCAGGAATTCTTCAACGATTGGATCTACGGAGAAGGCTATCCCGAGTACATTATGAATTATGCACAGGACCCATCCGGCAGGGTAGATATCATAATAACACAGTTCCAAAGCCATGAATCAGTCGATTTCTTTGAGATGCACGTACCCATACAATTCATTGGCCCCGAAATCGACACCACCATCGTTTTCCACCACATCGAAAACCACCAACAATTCAGCATCAACCCAGATGGCATCATCCACGATGCAATCTTCGACCCAGAAAGATGGATTATTACACAAGACCCAACAGTATTGAATACGAGCAAAACGCCACTTGATCAGGAAATCAAACTTTATCCAAATCCGGTTGGGGATGAACTGAACATCGAAGTACCGTTTACCTCAGAAGAGGTTGAAATCAGCATCTTCAATGAAATAGGCCAGGTAGTATATAATCATCGATTGATAGATAGCCAGTTGATTAATGTGGATATTGGTAACTTATTGAGCGGGGTATATTTTGTTGAGATTGTTATCGGAGAAGCTTCTACAGTTCGAAAGGTTGTGAAGAGGTAGATCCCCACTTTCGCAGGGACAAGGTTATCGACGGGCGAAGCCCATCAGACGAGCGAAGCTCACCCGATGGCCGAAGGCCTCTTAATCCAGAACCCAAC
>CAYUGX010000148.1:0-11605 GCA_964444375.1 uncultured Porphyromonadaceae bacterium
AGTATTACCATGATTATCAACACAGAATCATATCCACGGGCAGCCATCATCGGAAATCCATCAGATGGGTATCATGGGCAAACAATCGCCTTTGTTTTTAGCAATTTTTCGGCTCAGGTCACCCTGTTTGAAAGTCCTGAACTCGAAATTATACCCGCAGCACTCGATCTGAACATCTTCGCAAACATGCATCAGCTCGTCAACCATGTCAATTTTTCGGGTTACTATGGTGGTGTCAGGCTGATCAAGGCCATGATTAAAAAATTCTACGAGTACTGTGAAAAGGAACAGATTTCCTTAGCTGAAAAGAACTTTACTATCCGATATTTCACCGATATCCCGCAGCGTTTGGGTCTCGCAGGTTCAAGCGCCATTATAACTGCTGGATTAAAAGCATTGATGCATTTCTATGAGGTGGAGATACCACCGCATCTGCTCGCTAACCTGATTCTGAGCGTTGAGATTGATGAGTTGGGCATTGGCGCAGGGCTACAAGATAGAGTAGCACAAGCTTATGAGCATCCGGTCTATATGGATTTCGATAAGGAATTCATGGATAAACATGGGTATGGCCGATATAGTCTGCTGAAACCTGAAAAACTCCCCAATTTCTACATTGCTTATTTTAGAGAAGCATCAGAAGGATCAGAAATTACCCACAACGATTTACGTGCCCGATACAACATGGGTGACCCAGTCGTGCTGGATGCCATCAAAGAATGGACCACACTTTCGACCCGAATGAAAAAAGCGATCGACCTGGGTCAGCATCAGGAGATACCGGCCCTGATGGACCGGAATTATGATCTCCGCTACGAGATCATGGCAATCAATCCAGCTTATGCCCAAATGGTTAATATTGCACGTAGCGCCGGAGCCAGCGCAAAATTCACCGGTTCAGGCGGAGCTATCATCGGCACCTATGAAGATGAAACCATGTATCAGGTTCTCAAAATCCGTTTTAAAAAATTTGGCATCGATCTGATCAAACCTAAAATCGTGACCAGAAAAACCCATACGAATGATTAAAAAAGCCATTATTCCAGCAGCCGGGTTTGGAACCCGGTTTCTGCCTGCTACAAAATCACAGCCTAAAGAGATGTTACCGGTGGTGGATAAGCCCACCATTCAATATGTTGTTGAAGAAGCGGTGGCCTCAGGGATCACTGACATTCTGATGATCATTGGTCGGGGTAAACGAGCCATTGAAGAACATTTCGACCGCAGTTTCGAGTTGGAATTCCAGCTCGAAGAGAAAGAGAAATTTGATGAACTGCTAGATATTCGTCGGATATCAAGAATGGCCGATATCCATTTCATTTGGCAGAAAGAATTAAATGGCCTGGGTGATGCAGTGCGCTATGCCCGATTGCATGTGGGCAAAGAACCTTTCGCCATCTTATTGGGCGACACCATTATGGAATCACCTGGCAAACCGGTTTTGCAACAACTTATAGATACCCATGAGATTTATGGCGGCTCTGTGGTTGCCCTCGAAGAAGTGGCCAAAGAGCGGGTGAGTCGCTACGGGGTGATGGATGGAAATGAAGTGTCAAGAAATGTTTTCAAAGTCAATACTTTTATCGAAAAACCACCCATTGAGAAGGCACCATCTAACCTGGTAATCGCTTCGAGATATGTGCTGGATAGTGAAATATTCACATGCCTCGACCAGGTACTTCCAGGTGTGAATAACGAAATTCAGTTGACCGACGCATTAAAAATTCTTCTGGACAAACAAGCCATCTACGGACTGAAATTTGACGGAAAAAGACACGATATCGGTAATAAACTCGACTTCATCAAAACCAGTGTGCTTTTCGGACTCAAACACCAGGATATTAGTGTCGAGCTGAAGAAGTGGATCTGGGAGTTGGGTGACTCTATTTAGGCTTGCTGACTATGAATATATTCTTTGAGAGCTTCAGCTCCCTTTTTCAAAGCGTAATGATGATTTTTGTTGTTGCGTTTATTGCTGGGTTGATGATTCGTAAGAAGTTTTTAGCTCAGGAGCACATCCGTGGATTGTCTATAGTAACTGTAAATGTTCTACTACCCTGTTTAATCTTTTCGAAGATCACAGGCAATTTGGAGCCTGCTGAATTTCCGATTTGGTGGATGGTGCCCTTGTTAGCCATGGCAACAACAGGAATAGGCCTTGCCTTGGCCTGGTTGGTATTTGGGAGAAAGTTGCCTGAAAAACGTAACCTGTTACCCCTTTCCTCGCTCATGAATGCCGCCTACCTTGTATTGCCCATCGGACAGGTGATTTATCCTGATCAGTTCGACCGTTTTGCCATGTACGTAGCGCTTTACGTGCTGGGAATCAGCCCTCTGGTATGGTCAATTGGTAAGTTTTTCATCACCGACCGCAATAATCAGAAATTTCACTGGAAAGAACTCATGACCCCACCCTTGTGGGCAAATATTCTGGGGTTATTATTTGTGCTCACAGGAATGCGAAATTTTATACCTGCTTTTATTGGAGGCTCAATCGACATGCTGAGCGACGCCACCGTACCCATTGGCACATTTATCCTGGGTGCCACCCTGGGCACCTTGCCCTGGAAATTCAAAGAAGCCCTCACCGACCTGAGTTTAGTTGTGGTGATTAAACTCATAGCTGTACCCGGTATTGTTTTCCTGTTAATACAGGGTTCTTCGTTGCAGGCGAATTATCCCCTCTTGGCGAATTTGCTCATCCTTGAAGCCTCTTCCCCTGCAGCTGCTGCTTTGATCATTCAAATTCGAAGATATGGAGGTAATGAACAAAAGGCCGGAACCATAATGCTGTTTAGCTATTTGGCTTGTCTTATTCTGATTCCTTTCTGGCTGGCTTTGTGGAATACCCTCAATGCCTAAAAACTTTGCGAGTGGTAAATAAATCGTATTTTCGTGTTCGCACACGGAAACTGAATTTAATGAAAAAGAGCCGAATCTTGATTCTCCTGCTGCCCTTGGTATTTTGGACCTGTGGAAGCGAATCAAAAAAAACACTCATACTGGCACATGGTCTTGATACCAAACACTCAGTACACAAAGCCATGGTGTATATGGCTGATCAATTGGCAGAATTATCAGGAGATAAAATGGAAATTCGTGTTTACCCAAGCCAGCAGCTGGGTACCGAGCGACAGTGCCTCGAATTACTGCAAATCGGTTCAGTAGATATTACAAAGGTTTCAGCTGCCGTCATGGAAGGATTTGCACCTGTTTATAAGGTATTAAGTATCCCCTACATTTTTAAGAGTCGTGATCATGCCTCATCAGTATTGGATGGGCCTGTAGGGCAACAAATACTCGAAGCTGGTGGGGAATTCTGGTTGCGTGGCTTGTGTTTTTATGACTCTGGTTCTCGAAGCTTCTACACAAAAGACCGTCCGATTCTCCACCCAGACGACCTCTCCGGGATGAAAATTCGAGTCATGTCTAGTCCGACTTCGATTGAAATGGTTAAACTCATGGGTGGAGCGGCAACACCAATCTCCTGGGGAGAACTGTATACAGCTCTTCAGGGTGGTGTAGTAGATGGAGCCGAAAACAATCCACCTAGTTTTTATCTGTCTCATCATTACGAAGTGTGTAAGTATTACAGCATCAATGAACATTCTTCGATTCCTGATGTGGTTCTGATCAGTACTCATACCTGGGACAAGCTGAATGAGCAGGAAAGAGAATGGCTGAATGCAGCAGTTAAAGCTTCAGTTACCTATCAGAGAAAATTATGGCTTGAATCAGAACAGGAATCCCTGGCAGAAGTCGAGAAAGCCGGTATTGAAATTCATCACCCCGATAAAGGACCCTTTATGGAGCGTGTTAGGCCTCTACGTGAGAGCTACAAAAAAGACCCTGCCTTAAAAAGCATTATTGAAGCTATTGAAAATGAAAGTTAGACAAAACATCGACAAAATACTTGGTGTACTGCTGATTATCCTAATGATCGTTTTGGTCATTGATGTGGTCTGGCAGGTGCTGGCCCGGTATGTCGTTAAATCACCCAGTTCTTTTACCGATGAATTGGCCCGTTTCTTACTCATTTGGGTTGGTTTATTAGGTGCAGCCTATGCAGTGGGTAAGAAAAAACACCTGGCAATTGATATTTTACCCTCAAAGCTGAAGGGTAGAAAAAAAGTTCGTTTGCTGGTTTTCATCAACGTTTTGATCATTCTTTTTTCTGTCACCATACTCATTGTGGGAGGAATCAGACTGGTATATGTGACCTTATCTCTTGAACAAGTTTCACCGGCTTTAGGTGTTCCACTGGGCTATGTATACCTGGTGTTACCAATGAGTGGTCTGTTTATCGTTTACTATTGCATTACTGAGATCATTGCAGATCTTAAATCCAGCGAATAAATCATGAAAAAATACAGTTGGCTTCTTGGATGCCTTGTACTTCTGATTACGAGTACAGGTAACAGTTTCGGGCAATCCCTGATGCCCATGCCCCATTCGATTGAAGAGGGCGAAGGAAAATTTCGACTTTCAATTGACTTCACTCTACAGGTAAGCGACCCCGCTGCCGATTTTGTTTTCGACCGGGCAGATGACTTCTTGCGCCGGCTTATGGGCCGGACTGGTCTTTTCATCCGGCAGGAAAGGATCAGATTTGATCAGCCGGGCCCAGAAATGGCACGTATGAAGATCACCTGTCTTGACGCTGGTGAACTGAGAGTTGGTATGAATGAAAGCTATACACTTACCGTCACCGCAGAGGAGATCAAGTTACAGGCCGCTGAGAGTTTTGGCCTTTTGCATGGCCTGGAGACCCTGCTTCAGTTGATTGAATCGGATGAAGAAGGGTATTACTTTCCGGCGATGGTCATCAAAGACCAACCCCGCTTCCCCTGGAGGGGATTGTTGATCGATCCGGCCCGGCACTGGTTGCCGGTTGATGTGATTCTCAGAAACATTGACGGGATGGCAGCAGTTAAAATGAATGTACTCCATCTGCACTTAACAGAAGATCAGGGATTTAGAATTGAATCCAAAGCATTCCCCCGCCTTCATGAACTCGGTGGAGAAGGAAAATTTTACACCCAGGAGCAGATGCGTGAAATTATTGAATATGCCGCAGATCGGGGCATTCGCGTGGTTCCCGAATTTGATATCCCAGGACATGCTACATCATGGCTCGTTGGCTATCCTGAATTGGCAACCCATAAAGGTGAATATCAAATTGAGCGTGAATGGGGAATTATGAACCCGGTATTGGATCCCACTCAAGAAAGCACTTATGCCTTTCTTGAACTTTTTCTCAGTGAGATGGCCTCTCTGTTTCCGGATGTTTATATGCACATTGGTGGAGACGAGAATAATGGTAAACACTGGAATGAGAGTGACAGCATCCAGGCATTTATGGCGGCAAATGGGATAAAAGACAATCATGAATTACAAGCCTATTTCAATCGCCGGGTACACGCTATACTCACCAAAAGTGGCAAGTTAATGGTCGGCTGGGATGAAATTCAGCATCCCGATATCCCGAAAAATACGGTAATTCAAAGTTGGCGTGGACAGAAAGGATTGGCAGCGGCAGCGAAAGCCGGCTACCCCGTGATGCTGTCTAATGGCTATTACATTGATTTGATTCAGCCGGCATCATTCCACTATATGAATGATCCCCTGCCGGATGATCTCAGTCTCACCGCAGAACAAAAGAAACTGGTTCTTGGTGGAGAAGCCACCATGTGGGGTGAACAAGTTACTGCTGAAACGATTGACAGCCGGATATGGCCCAGGACAGCAGTTATCGCTGAGCGTTTGTGGAGCCGTGCTGAGATCAATGATATTGATTCCATGTATGAGCGAATGGAGATTCTGAGTCTGCAATTGGAAGAGCTGGGACTCATGCACATTAAAAATTACGACATGATGTTGCGCAGACTCTGCAGATCACATGATATTGAAGCGCTTAAAAGCCTGGCAGACGTATGTGAACCTGTGAAAGGTTACAAGAGAAATGCATTAAGTGATGTTAATGCACTTATGCCGTACACGCGCTTCATAGATGCCACAAAACCAGACGCCAAAAAAGCCCGTGATTTCAACAACCTGGTCAAACAAATTGCCTCATCAACCAACAACAACGACAACCCAGATAACTTCTTAACCCTCCAAACAACCCTATCCACCTGGTACGCCACTCAGAACAGCTTGCCCGCAGTCATCGACTCAAACCCTATCCTTAAAGAGATCAAACCATTAGCTAACTATTTGGTTCGGTTATCCTATATAGGTTTGCAGGCTCTGGAGTATGTTAAGAGCGGCAGACAGGCACCACCACAATGGGTAGATTATGCCTTGCAAGTGTGCACCGATTCGAAGAAGCCCCATGGCGAAAGCGAATTGATGATTGTTTCAGGAATCATGGAATTGATAGAATTAGCCAAATGAGTGAATTGCAAAAAAAATCGGACCAAAACCAGGTAAGAGACGAAAAAATCGTCAAGATGATCAGGGCCTTAGCCAGGGGCATCGGCCCGATCTTGTTTCTGGTGCTTATCACCTCGGTTATCTCTCAGGGTGGAATGGATCGATTGATGACACTTACCGGTCGAGAAACCATTACCCTGGTATGCATCCTGGTCATGTTTTTTGGTATGCTGTGGTCGTATACCCATGAAATTGCGGGTGGTGTATTGATTATAGCGGCCTACATTGCACTTGCAATAAACCTGGGCAGCATCTTACCTGGAGCGGTTTATCCGATATTCTTGGTTACCGGGATTTTGCACCTTTATACAGGGTTTAAGGCCTTGGGCTTTAGGCGTAGGGAAAGGTATAAGGAAGATGTTAATTGAAAACTCTTTTGAAGGCGATTTGATCTCCTATTTTGATTTGGTGTTGGGTGACATACCCGGCGTTTACTTCTACAACGTATTTGGCTGGGTAGATTGATTCCAGGGATTCTTCTGATTTCGGACTGGCATTTTCAATGATACTGACAATTGTTTTGTCAGTGGCTACATAGAGAATATCGAGCGGAATATGGGTATTTTTCATCCAAAAAGAACGTTCTTGTTCGTCCTCAAAAATGAATAACATCCCTCTGTTTTGCTTCATGTTTCTTCGGTGCATGAGTCCTTGCTGTGTCTGATAATCGTCATCGGCAATTTCAATATCGATCTGCGCCACTGTATCCTCACCTGCAAGAAATTGCAGTTCACCTTCTTTTGTGAAAGCCACCCGGGAATTGCTATCCTGCTGACTGAGACCACTTTCCTGATTTTGCTGGTTTCGCTTTCGTGTCTGGTTCAATGTGATCATCACAATCCCCACAGCTGCAAATAACAATACATAGAGCAATGGTTGCGAGCGCTTCACCTGATGATTGCCCTTAATCCCAGATTTCCCTGACATCCCAGCCTTCTTTGCTTTCCCTGCCTTGCTTCCCTTACCAGCCTGCTGCGAAATCCCTGTTCTTTTTCGATTATTTGCCCTACTCATGTTTCCTCCTTATCCTTTTTTACCTTTGCATGCAATTTGATTGTTAAAGGTACTGCTCCTGATGCTTGAGAACAAAACCTTCGTGTCAAAAATCAATCAGCTGGCCGTAAAAAAAGTGCCCTTTCTTTTCATCGTTGATTACCTTGGGCAGCGACCGTTGATTTATCCACTGGATGCCTTGCCGGATAACCTTCGTTTTGAAGTACCGGGCAGGACAGACTCTGACATGACCCTCAATCCTCCACCACTCGATTTTGAAAAACATCCGGTAGCTTATGCTGACTATAAAGAAAAATTTGACCAGGTCAAGGTCGAGCTCAGTATGGGAAACACGTATCTGATCAATTTAACCGTACCCACACCGATTGATATCTCCTGGTCACTCGAAGAAGTTTATGCCCGCAGTCAGGCTCCATTTAAGCTCTTATTGAAAAATCAATTCGTGGTCTTCTCTCCTGAACGTTTTGTTCGGATCAATGGAAATCGTATTGAAACCTTCCCCATGAAGGGCACCATTGATGCGAATCTTCCTGGTGCGGCTCAACAACTATTAGACGACACCAAAGAAACAGCTGAGCATCACACCATCGTTGATCTGATGAGAAATGATCTGAGTCGCTTTGCCAGCCAGGTTACAGTTGAACGATTTAGGTACCTCGACCGAATCAAAACCCATGAAAAAGAAATTCTTCAGGCCAGTTCAGCCATCAGTGGCATTTTGCCTGAAAATTACACCGCTTACCTGGGAGAATTGCTTTTGAGCATGCTCCCTGCCGGAAGCATCACCGGAGCGCCCAAGAAACGTACCATTGATATTCTCAAACGGGTTGAAGGATATGAACGAGGCTACTACACTGGTGTCTTTGGGTTGTTTGATGGTACAAACCTCGATTCGGCTGTCATGATCAGATACATTGAACAAACTGACAGCGGTTATATCTTTAAGAGTGGTGGTGGGATTACTCACCTGAGTCAGGCCCAAAATGAATACCAGGAAATCATTGATAAAGTATATGTACCGCTTGCTTGAAACCATACGAATTGCTGAAGGCTTGCCAGATAATCTGACAGAGCATGAAGCCCGAGTGACTAGATCTCAAGAGGCACTTTTCGGGAGCAGATCATTACCCCCATTGTACGAACTGTTCAGCCGGTTGGAGGTACCTAAATCAGGTATTCATAAATGGCGAATTATTTATGACCAAGAAGTCCGGTTCATGGAGATTCTACCCCACGAAAAGCCTGCTATCCATACGCTTCAATTGATTCACCTACCGGATGCGGCCTATGGACATAAATACGAAGACCGGTCTTTCCTCAATGCCTTGAGAAGTCACCTTGATAAGGGTGTTGAACCCATCATGGTAGTAGATAAGCGGATAACAGACACATCAATAAGTAACCTGGTGTTTTTCGATGGTAAGCAATGGTTGACTCCTAGTCAACCAGTATTGCTGGGAACCCGAAGAGCTCAATTGCTAAAAGCGGGTACAATCGATGTCGCTAATATATCAGTGTATGATCTGGACCGGTATGAACGGGTTCGACTGATCAATGCTCTGCTCCCCTGGCATGACTGCATAGAGCTGAATGTCAGTGCAATAATCAAACAAGCTGTTCCGAATGAAAAAGAAACTTGATATTGTATTAACCGCTCAATCGATTCCGCCAAGTCAGGTGTATGATTTGAATATTGTAATTGATGTACTGCGGGCTACTTCTGTGATGATTACAGCGCTAGCGAATGGTGTGCCCCATCTCATACCCGTTGCTGAGATTGACGAAGCCCTTGCCATCAGACAGCATGATCCCACCTACCTGTTGGCTGGAGAACGTCAGGCAAAAAAGATTGCTGGTTTTGACTGCGGAAATTCACCTCTTGAATTCATGAATACCGATCAGCCTGGTCGGCCAATCGTACTGACAACGACCAATGGAACACTGGCGCTGAGCAATTTACCCGAAGGAGGAGAAATTCAAGTTGCCTGCTTTCTAAATGTGACTAAGGTGGCTGAATACGTCCAATCGTTTAGTGGATCGATTCAATTGGTGTGTGCGGGCACAAATGGCCACTTTTCTTTGGATGATTTTCTCTGCGCCGGCTCGATAATTTCAAAGATTAAGCCTGACTATACCCTATCGGATATCGCCATTCTGGCCAGGCAGCATTACCAGGCAGCAAATGGAGATCTGCATGGCGTTTTGGCCAATTGCCATCATTATGGTGTTTTGGAGTCGCGTGGATTTGGTGCTGATCTTGACTTCTGCATCCGGGAGGATATCTTCCCTATTTTGACACAAATTAAACGTTCGGAAAATGGAAAACTGTTCATTAGTCAAAAAAAATGAACAGTTCGTCAAGCAAATTTGCATTATCACCCATTCTGTCATATTTTTGATCAAGAACTAAAAGGTATGCGCAGGCTATTCACATATTTATCGGTGATTGTCATCCTGATTTCATGGACAGGGTGCAGCAACGATGTGTTTTTCAATCCTTTTCGGGCTGCGCACACCCTAAAAACAATTAAAATCTCCAATGATTTTACCTGGTCCCTCACTACCCATGTTGATCTTGATGTGGTTTTTGAACTGGTAGGAGACAGCATTGACCTCATAGAGGGAGAACGGATCTATTTATTAGACACTAATTACAGGGTCCTCACACAGGGCATTATTGAGAACGAGAAAAGTCATCTCGATTACAAAGTTCCGTTCAATATGGGCGTCATGTATGCCTATCTACCCCTGACTCAAAACTTTGAATACGTGTATTCAACCGCCTGTTTAGGCACTCTTACTCTACGTTATGGCTGGGATGAACCCGATGAAGATTTGGGATTGCAGGTGCTCGAGTTCCCCTTTGCCGAGCTTGGTGTAGGAAGCATGAAGAGTGATCGTGGTTTCAAGGCTTCGGTCTTTTCTAACGAGGGTTTTTCGATCGACGAACTCAGTTCGGCCTCACGCTTCAAATCAAGTGATCCCAAATTCGACGGTACCTGGTATCATTCAACCAGCAATAAGGCTCCGGCAACAATTGAGGCCTATCAGGGAAATTCTGCATTAAAACTCGGACAACAAAAGGGCAAGAAAGTTGAAGTATGGCAGGCTATAGAGTGGTCTGATGAAGGCACCTTTACCGTACAGCTCAGGGCCATATCGCCGGATCAAAAACGGATGAAAGTGAAACTCAGGTTGTATTTCTTAGAAAGAGATGATGATGAATATGAGGTTGAAGACACAAAGAGTAAGAGTTACAACATTAAAAATCCATCGGGCTGGCAAACTCTTGAAGTGAGTGATCGGGTTGATGACGATATCGACGCCATCATATTCTTGATTGAAGATCAGGGTGGTTCAGATGATATTATCTATATCGACGATATCAGTACCAATTACGATACTGATGATGATGAAGACGATGACGGAATTCCCGATGATGAAGATGAATTCCCTGCAGATCCGAATAAAGCCTTTGTCGATCATTATCCATCTGAGGATCAATATGGCACCCTGGCATTTGAAGACTTGTGGCCAGCCCAGGGAGATTATGACTTTAATGATTTAGTGGTCGACTATCAATTCGCCACCGTCAGAAATGCCGATAACAAAACCACCCAACTTGAGGCAACCATTTACCTCAGAGCAATCGGTGGCTCTTTCCACAATGGATTTGGAATTGAACTACCAATTGATCAGAACCTGGTCTCTTCAGTATCGGGCAATGAGCTCAGAGAGGGCATCGTTGAAACCCGGGCGAACGGCACCGAATCAGGTGCCGACAATGCCATCATCATGGTTTTTGAAGATGCATGGAATTACCTCAGGATTGCGGGTGTATCATTCGTTAATGTTCATAGCGATGAAGAGCAGATTGATCCCTATGTATTCAATGTTGTCATCAATTTCACCCGTGGCCTAACTGATGCTGAATTAGGTACAGCTCCTTTTACTCCTTTCATCTTCACCAATGGCCGCCGAAATGTGGAAGTTCACCTATTTGGCAACGAACCAACCGTTAAAATGGATCTTAGTCTGTTAGGAACGGTCGATGACTATTCAAGTATTGATGAGGGGAATTTCTTCAAAACGGTTGCCAATCTACCCTGGGCCCTCGACATCCCTTCAACTTTTGATTACCCTGAAGAAAAGTTTC
>CAYUGX010000149.1:0-11593 GCA_964444375.1 uncultured Porphyromonadaceae bacterium
GACCTCTTGCCTGTCAAGCAAGTGCTCTAAACCAACTGAGCTAATACCCCAAATAGGTGTGGGTGTGAGTGTGGGTGTGGTCTTAGTGACTGCGAAAATACGAATTTCCTGTCAATTTTGTAACTTGCGGCGCTAAATTCATGGCTATGAAACGGATTGTAAGTATGATAATCATTGGGGTCTTGGTGGGATCAGGACTCTATGCGCAAAGTACCAAGGTTTTAATTAAGACCTCCCTGGGTGATATAACAGTCATGCTCTATGACGATACCCCACTCCACAAAGATAATTTCACCGACCTGGTTAATAATAAATTCTACGACGGACTCATCTTCCATCGCGTAATGGAAGACTTTATGATCCAGGCAGGTGATCCAAATTCAAAAAATGCCCCTTTTGATGCAATTCTTGGAAATGGAAACCCTGGCTACACCTTACCTGCAGAATTTCGCAAAAAACACATCCACAAAAAAGGCGCCCTGGCGGCTGCCCGTAAACCAGACGACGTTAACCCGGGGAAAGAATCTTCAGGATCTCAATTCTATATCGTGCAGGGCCGAAAATTTAAACCCGCCGAACTTACCCAGATGGAACAGGGCTCACGACCCGTGTTCACTCAGGAAGAACGTAAAACATACATCGAAATAGGCGGTACACCCTGGCTCGATTTCAATTACACCATTTTTGGAGAGGTAGTCAAAGGACTCGATGTAGTCGATGCCATTGCCAATACCAAATGCAACCACCGCAACCGGCCCCTTAAAGACGTGACCATCATTTCGGCCCGGATTGTTAAATAGCTCAAAAAGAATCCCATGCTCGATAAAATAAAAACCCTACAAGCAGAAGTTAGCGCATTCAGCACAACCAGTCTTGAAGAACTGGATAAGTTCAGGGTGAAGATGCTCGGAAAAAAGGGCGAAATCACCATGCTTTTTGGAGATTTTAAATTGGTGCCGCCTGAACAAAAGAAAGAATTCGGACAAGCCATCAATACCCTCAAAAATGCCGCTCAGGATAAAATTAAATCTTTGTTGAATGAGTTGAAATCTACTGATCAGGGACCCTCAGGCTTAGACCTGACTGCCCCTGGTGAACCCACCCCACTTGGGGCCAGACACCCAGTTTCACTGGTGAGGAATCAAATCATTGACATTTTCAAACGCCTGGGCTTCAACGTGTCTACTGGCCCTGAGATTGAAGACGATTGGCATGTATTTTCAGCATTGAATTTCCCACCCGAACATCCGGCTCGCGATATGCAGGATACCTTCTTTATTGAACAAGATCCGGATATCCTGCTGCGCACACATACCTCATCAGTTCAGGTGAGGGTTATGGAAAATGAAAAACCACCCATTCGTACTATCTCTCCCGGACGTGTATTTAGAAACGAAGCCATTTCTGCTCGCTCGCACTGCATATTTCATCAGGTCGAAGGCCTATATATCGATCACAATGTGAGTTTTGCCGACCTCAAGCAAACCTTACTTTTTTATGCCAAGGAGATGTTCGGCAAGGAGACGCAAATCCGCTTGCGTCCCTCCTATTTTCCGTTTACTGAGCCTTCGGCTGAAATGGATGTATCGTGTACTTTGTGTGGAGGAAAAGGATGCAATGTATGTAAATACACAGGCTGGCTCGAAATTCTGGGGTGTGGCATGGTCGACCCAAATGTATTGGAAAGCGTTGGGATCGATAGTCAGGAGTTCACCGGCTTTGCTTTCGGTATGGGAATCGAACGCACCGCGCTACTTAAATACGGTATAAAGGATATCCGCCTTCTCTTCGAAAACGACATCCGCTTCCTTGAACAATTTAAGAACGCGTATTAAAGGATTACAACCTCGTAGGTAATCCCTACCGCTTTCTGAAGTGTAGCAGACACCCCGCAATATCGCTCTTGCGATAAGTTAATGGCCTTCTCAAGTTTTTTCTTATCCAGGTCTTTACCGGTAAACTTATAAATGAGCTTGATATCGGTATAGTGCATGGGAAACTCATCGAATATTTCACCCTCAAGCTCAATCTCGAAGTGCTCAACTTCCTGACGCATTTTTCTGGCCAGAGAAATTACATCCATGGCGGTACAACCACCCAAAGAAGCCAGTAATAGGGGTTTGGGTGTTGGCCCCCGGTTTTCCCCTCCAACCTTGGCTCCAGCGTCCATCATGAGCTTGTGTCCGTCAATATCAGCCTCGAAAGCCATCTTGTCTTTCCAGCTAATCGTAATAGATTTTTTCATGCTTTTATTGATTTTGTATGCTTCTTTATACAATTAAAGTTTGATTCTGTTAAAACTACTGTAAAAACCAATCATTAGATCCGAAATAGGTCTAAAAGTATAGAATCACTCTCCTAAATTCTTTATATTTGTCGATCAGAAACTGATTTTTATCAGTTTTTGTACGTGTATAACCGCTTCGACTTAGAAAGGTTGGGACGAATGAAGAATAATCAGAATATCCCTGCATGCGAGGAGTGTATAAGTGCTGAGTACGCGATATTCAAGGACCTGACACCAGAACAATTGGACGACCTGAACTATGAGAAAGTCTGCAGCTTTTACAAGCGCGGCAATATCATCTTTCAGGAAGGCCATCGCATCAATGGTTTTTACTGTGTAAATTCCGGTATCATAAAAATGTACAAAACCGGAATTGATGGAAAAGAGCAAATAATTCGCTTTGCAAAACGAGGTGACATCATCGGCTACCGGTCAGTACTGAGTAGTGAGCTGGCCTGTACCACGGCACGGGTCATTGAAGATGCCACCCTCTGTTATGTGGCTGGCGATTCATTAATTACGCTGATCAAAGAAAATCCAGCCTTTGCCATGAAGCTTATGCAGCTCACCTGCAAAGAGTTGGGTGAAGCAAATAATTACATCACCGATATTGCCCAGAAAACTGTACGTGAAAGACTGGCCGAAATTCTACTCCTGCTAAAAGACACCTTTAACCTCGACGAGAACCAGGTACTGCAAATTTCGCTGACCCGTGAAGAATTGGCCAATATGGTCGGTACAGCAACCGAATCGGTTATTCGCTTGTTAAGCGAATTTAAACAAGACCAATTGATCGAACTGCAAGGAAGAAAGATCAAAATTCTCAATTTGCCTGGTTTACAGAAAATTGCTAATTTCTAGCCAAATTCCTATTACGCGGATTTTGTGTGCTGTGGGAGCTTTTACTAACTTGCCTAAAACCTAAGACATATGTTTTACGATCTTTCTGTTCTTGATTCTATTACATTGAAATTTAGTGAAACCGGTTTAACGATCATGAATATTACCCTGGCGGTGATCATGTTTGGTATTGCCCTTGATCTGAAATTCGATCAGTTTAAACGTGTTTTTGCTAAGCCAAAATCACTAATCCTCGGCGTAATATCCCAATTTTTATTGCTGCCTTCCCTCACTTTTCTTTTGGTGCTATTGATCAAGCCCACTCCGGCTATTGCTTTCGGAATGATCCTCGTGGCCTGCTGTCCGGGTGGCAACATCAGTAACTTCATGTCACACAACGCCAAGGCCAACACAGCCCTTTCGATATCGCTGACGGCCATTGCAACCTCAGCCGCCCTTTTCATGACACCCCTGAACTTCAAAATTTGGGGAAATCTATACACTAAATCGCATCCTCTGGCCAGGGCCATCGAAATTGATGCCTGGGAAATGTTCCAAACCGTGTTTATTTTATTGGGTATTCCACTAATTCTCGGCATTTTATTTGCCCGCTACTTTCCTGATATCACCAAAAAGATTGTAAAGCCCTTCCGGATCTTTTCCTTCGTAGCCTTTCTGGGCTTTGTTGCAGCTGCATTCTCAAGCAACTTCGAATACTTTCTCAAATATATCGGGCCTATTTTCCTCATTGTTCTTGTCCATAATGCCCTGGCTCTCACCACAGGATTCTCCTTCGCCAGTATATTCAGGAGACCGGCAGCAGATCGAAGAGCCATTACGATTGAAACAGGCATACAGAACTCAGGCCTGGGCCTTATCCTGATCTTTAACCCTAAAATTTTTCCCCCAGAACTACAACTTGGCGGTATGGCCTTTATTGCTGCCTGGTGGGGTGTATGGCACATCATCTCAGGATTGATTATATCTTCGCTCTGGGCGAGAAGAAAAATTCCTGCAGCCTAATCAACAAAAAGAATTGAATGAAACCCGTTGAAAAGTATTCAAAAGGCTACGAAATGGCCCGCTTCTGGGTACGCATGACCTTGAAGCGCTTGTTCTACCGATCCTGGAAGGTACGCGGTCTCGAAAATATTGACCCATCAAAACCTTTGCTGATTGCAGCAAACCACCAGAATGCATTGCTTGATGCCTTGCAAATCGTCATACTGCTTAAAGGTCTTTCACAACCCATATTCCTGGCTCGTGCCGATGTCTTCAAAAAGAAATCAATTGCAACCATCTTGAATTGGATGAAAATCATGCCCGTGTACCGCATCCGTGATGGCTTCGATAGCTTGCAGAAAAACAAAGAGATCTTCGAGAAGTGTGCCGCAGTACTGGGCCATGGAAATTCAATGGTCATCTTCCCCGAGGGAAATCATGGCGATCACCGCGAGCTCAGAATGCTCAAAAAAGGTTTGGCCCGTGTAGCTTTTGGTGCTGAACAAGCACGAGACAATAATCTGGGCCTGCAGGTAATACCAGTCGGCCTCGATTACTCTGATTATGTCAAATTCAGAGGAAGAGTTACGGTGAGCGTAGGCGAACCCATTCACATGAGCGAGCTCACTGCCTTGTATTCGGATGAAGATCCTCAGCCAGCCTGGAAAGCACTAAACGAAGAAATCAGAAAAAAGCTTCTTCCCCACATGATTCACATCCCCTGGAAAAAGATCTATCAGGGTGTCATGAACATACGATCACTTTTCGGCGACAGATACCGTGAGATGAAGAACTTACCAGGAAAAGCAACATTTAACCGCTTTGATGCCGACCAATTACTGATCAAAGACATTGGTAAAGTATATGAAGAAAAACCTGAGAAGGTCGAAGAAGTAGCCACCCGGGTAAATCGCTATTTCAAAACCCTAACACAACTCAAGCTTCGCGAACACATACCGGCCAATCAACCCTATGGATTTTTCAATCTTTTCATTCAAGATATTGGTCTCTTGATTGGCCTCCCTTTCTTTATTTATGGTGCCATCAATAACATCCTGATTTTTTGGATTCCTTACTTCATTTCACGTAAAGTAATTAAGGATGTGCAATTCAGGTCATCCATTGCATACGTGCTCGCTTTTGTCATTTTGTTTCCCTTTACCTACCTCATCCAGTTGTTGATTGTCGGCCTGGTCTTTAAAACCTGGTGGATTACACTGGCTTACCTCGTTAGTTTGATCCCCCTGGGTTTGTTTGCTATTCACTATTCGTTCTGGTTCAAAAAAACCTGGGCTCGTTTTCGCTTTATGTTAATGAAAGCAACAAAGAAGAAGCAAATAGCGCTACTGCTTAAAACAAGAGAGCACCTCATCAGTCAACTCGAAGCACTTATTTCTTAAGTAATTTGTGGGTAGTAAATCGCTTTCCGCTGCGTATTGTTACAAAATACAATCCGACCGGATAAGCTGTTAAGTCAATTTGTTCAATATGGGATCCAGGAGTTTGCTGCCCTTTCTCAATGCTTAGAATTAGACGACCACTAGCATCGATAATACGGATGTTCACATCCCCTCCGGTAGGCAAGGTATAACTGATTTGAGCGTATCCGTCGCTGGGATTAGGATAGAGACTTGAGCCAATTCCATTGGCCCACAGTTGGTTTTCTTCGACTCCCGTAAAGCTGGCAATTTCAAAATCCCATATGCCCCGTCCATAGGTACCAAAGCGAGCTGTTTTCAAAGCAGGTACATAGTCAACCGACCAATAGGTTTGCTCGGGTGCACCAGTTCCGGCTAAATCGTACCAGCTTTCTTCACTCGTGATATACACGTAGGGCCCTACCTCTGTAGCAGCAAAAATAAGGCTGGCATCTTCATTTCTGGCCAACTCAAAGATGAGCGTGTTCGGTAAACCTTTACTGCTAGCTTTGAAGCTAGTACCCCCATCTTCACTTTTCCAGAATGAATGTCCTGAATAGCCGCTTCCTCCCATAAATATGGTATTGATGTTCTTCGGATGAGGAATAATGGCGTTGCCATAAAAGTAATGCGAGCCCGGTCCACGACTTCTCGATTTATTCCACGTGGAACCTCTGTCGGATGAATAGTATAATCGACCTTTTGAATTTAGCACATATCGGTAGTCTTTATTGATGGGAGAATAAGCCATCGCTGATATTCTGGCACCATTTCCGCCACTGAAATCATACGGTAACTCGTTAGGGACAATCTGCCCGCCCTTGTCTTCAAGGTGCCACAAATGGTTGCCCGTCGTTGTTGTTCCGCCTGCCAGGTAGACCCGGTCTGGAAAATACGGATCCTCCATCAGAGGAGGCATCCAGAAATGATCATCGCCGGTGAAGGTCCACCTCGAATTGTGCGTACTACTGGCAGCGTCAGGATAGCGCATCACAAATCCCGGATAAACTGTCCACAAACTCCGGCCTGCATCACTAGAAACAATGTGCCCATAATCTCCGCTAATGGTTTGTTCAAAATTGGCAATTCCCGAAGTGATCTCTGTTGACTTTTGAAAACCCTGATCCTGGGTGCCGACATAAATAATGTGGCTCTTTTCCCGGTGAGTATAGGTCGAATAATATTGCGAGATTCTAAGTCCATCAAATGATATGTTCTTAACATTCAGCAAGTTATCGTCAGACAGGTAGGAACCACCATCGGTGCTTACATATACCAATTCTCCCCCATCGGGTTTGCGAATGAATTCGATCTCTGGAATATCAGCATGAAGCTTTCCATGCATATCACCATAATACTCGCCCCATGCGTTAATCAAATTCCAGGTCGAACCACCATCGTAACTTCGGTAGGCATTGACTTCACCAAATGCCATGATATTCGGATCCAGTGTTGACATGCCAAAGCTATTGCGCATAAACGGACCCTTTTCAATGTATCCTTTCACCAGCCAGGACTGACCTCCATTATTCGAGGAAAAGAAGCGGGTTGATTTATCTGTACGGAACATAACAGCCAAATGAACCACATCATCTTTAACCATACCATTTAATTGAACACGTTCAATGGTGGTACTCACAAAGGGCAATCCAACTGTTCCCACTAGCTCCAGATCTCCAGAAGCGGTAATTTGGTAGATGTCTTCCCGATCAGCAAAAAATAAGTGACTCTCCTCATAACGAGATGTCCAAATATCGGTCTGGCTTGTTCCAGTGTGTCCTACCAACAATGAAAATGTACTTCCTTGATTTTCTGATTGATAGATATAGCTCAAGCCTCCTGATTTTCTGAATAGTAAATAGATTTTTCCATCAGCAGTATTAACCCCTCTTAATAAACTTCCACTCGATATAGATTCTAATCCTTCTGCGTTTTGCCAGTTCTTGCCCTCATCATCCGAATACCTGAATAAAGGTCTATGGTTAATCTGAACCAGTCGATTGCTGCCGTCTTCCTTTTTCAACACACGAAAATAGTGCACTCCTTTCACGTGGTAATGATCAGTTAGACTCTGCCAGTTTTCCCCGTTCATTCCACCAACAAAGATTTGTCCACCGTCTGAGGCGGCATATACCCGCTTATTCTCAAAATCCACATCAATATTACGTACCCGTCCGGCCAGGTTGTAACTGCCTTTCTCATTCCATCGTCCAGTGAGCTGACCGTCAGCCAAGGTTTCGAGACCTGAATTCGTGCTTTTTGTTTTCAGCAGCATGGCTCGATGCTGCTGGCGCTCAATTCGCGTCTGTTCATCAATGGCGCGCCAATCCACATCCGGAGCTGCCCAGTGCATCTGCTCAATCCATTCCTGGCGTTTTTTATGCTCCTCTTCCTCATTTTCTTCATTGATGATTTCTATTGGCTTGGGTTGTTCAATTTGGGTTGATGGTTCACAACCCATGCTTAATGCAATCAGGGTCAGTACGACACTGCCAATCAGGAAAATTCTTTTCATGACTATTGCTTATTGGAAAAACAAAGTTAAAACAAAAGACTCTGATTCGTGCCAGGAATTTTTCCTAAATGTGCGAAGGCACGTTCTGTTGCTTCACGGCCTCTGGCCGTTCTTCTGATATACCCTTCCTGTATCAGAAAGGGTTCATAGACTTCCTCGATGGTTCCAGCTTCCTCCCCCACCGAAACAGCAATATTGGATATTCCAACGGGTCCTCCACTGAATTTCTCAACCAGAGTAGTGAGAATGCGATTATCCATATCATCAAGACCATGAGCATCTATATTCAGTGCAGACAATGCAAATTTCGTGATCTCAATATCGACAATTCCGTTACCCTTAACCTGGGCAAAATCACGAACCCGGCGCAGCAAGGCATTTGCAATTCGCGGGGTACCTCTGCTTCTTGAAGCTATTTCGATCGAAGCCTCATCATGAATCTCAGTTTGTAAAATACCAGACGAACGCTTCACAATTTTGTTCAACACGTTTTTATCGTAATACTCAAGATGACAGGTAATTCCAAACCTGGCTCGTAAAGGACTGGTCAATAAACCCGAGCGCGTAGTTGCCCCTATTAAGGTAAAAGGATTGAGATCAATTTGTACCGAACGAGCCCCGGGTCCTTTATCGAACATTAAATCGATCCGATAATCCTCCATGGCGCTGTAAAGATATTCCTCAACAACCGGACTCAGGCGGTGTATTTCATCAATAAATAAAACATCGCCGCTTTCTAATCCGGTTAATAAGCCTGCCAAATCACCGGGTTTGTCCAATACTGGTCCGCTGGTAATCTTCAATCCCACTGTCAATTCATTGGCAATGATGTGTGAAAGAGTAGTCTTTCCCAAGCCAGGAGGTCCATGCAACAACACATGATCCAGCGCTTCAGCACGCATGCCTGCCGCCTGAACAAATACCTTCAGGTTTTCAAGAATCTTTTCCTGTCCCGCAAAATCACCGAAACGAAGTGGCCGCAGCTTTTGTTCCATATCGGCATCATCCGGAGACATCGAATTGTTCCTGAAATCATAATCATCTGCCATGTTCACTGAATTATACCCAAATCTTTGAAAGCTTTGGTTAGCTTTTCCATGTTCAGCGGCTTAGCGATATACTCATCCATTCCATAGGATAAACAACGTTCACGATCGGCATTGAAAGTGTTTGCTGTCAGCGCTATAATGGGAATCCGAAAGGTCTTTTTCTGTTCAAAAATTCTGATTTGTCGGGTGGCTTCAAGCCCATCCATCACGGGCATCATGATATCCATGATGATCAAATCGAATGCTTTAGGATCAGCCTGGTATTTCTCGACTGCCTCCAATCCATTGTTGGCCACATCAATTTTAAACCCAAATCGACGTAAACTCGATTCCATCAATCTCTGGTTCAGTTTGTTGTCTTCAACTAATAAAATGGAAATATCTTTCATAGAGACTGTCGATCATCCTTAATGAGTAAAAATAAGTATAATCTAATGCATTTCCAGTGTAGGAGGTTCTTTTTTCATCAAAGAGTACAGAGATCATTTCTCTAAATTGACGCGAACCCCATTTATCTTGCTCAACAGATC
This sequence comes from uncultured Porphyromonadaceae bacterium, assembly GCA_964444375.1. GTDB lineage: Bacteria > Bacteroidota > Bacteroidia > Bacteroidales > UBA12481 > JABHCC01. The sequence goes on from CAYUGX010000149.1 coordinate 9,642, forward strand.
ATCTGAATAACTGGTTGACAAAAGCACATTACCCTCACTATCGTATTTTCTCCAGGTTCGTTCTTTTCTGCCCATTTCAAAGTATCGATCCTCTTTTATCTTCCCGTTCTGAAAATAAAAACGGTGCTTTCCATTAGCAAAACCCTGAACAAAAGATCCCGAGAATTTTTTCTGATTATCCAGGTAGTAATGTTGCCAAAGACCATCCCGCTCATCACCCCTGTAAAATCCCTTCTCGGTATGATCACCTACATGATAAAACCACTCGCCTTCTTTCAATCCCTCAATGTATTCTCCCTGAGCAATCACCCTACCCGATTCATCGTATTCAACCGATAAGCCATCCTCTTCTCCCCGATAATAATTTTCCTCGCGTCTTACTGAACCATCCAAAAAATACCACGTCCATAAGCCATCTTCTGCTCCTAACCTGTACTGTCCTGTTTGCTCAAGTTCTCCGGTCGGATAATAAAACTTCCAGGTTCCGTCACGCAGATTGTCTTTGAAATTACCTTCTGATCTCAGATTTCCACCTGGAAAAAAGAATTGCCAGAATTCATCTTTCTGTCCCTTTTCATCGGTGACACCATCGGCAACCAACTGGCCGGAATTTGAATATTCCTTTGTTTTGATTACCGATTGATTATCCGTGTATTCACGATGAGTTCCCACCGGAGTATCGCCAATATACCCACCACTACCAATCATGTTTCCCTCATCATCAAATTGATTTCTGACCTCAACCTGAATGTCTCCTGCTTCTTCTCGCTGTACTACTTCCCCGTTTTCATAAAAGCGCGCAACCAATAATTGTCCCCTTTCATTGTACTCACGGTAATAGCCATGCAAAATATCATCCTTATAATTAATCTCCTCCCGGATGTTGTCGTTATTGTATATGGTTTTCCACAATCCTTGCTTTCGACCTTGTGAATCGCGCTGGTTAATAAACTCGCGATCGATCAAAAAATCATTGTGGTATTTATACAAAATGTTGATTATACTGTCTTCTGTAAACTCACGTGTATAACCGTGTTTTAAACCCGCTTTGTAGCGTATGATTTGATCAATTCCCCCTTCGCTGCCATAATAATAACCCAGGCCCTCACGCCTGTTATCAAGAAAAAGCTCTCTTGATAATACTGAATTGACCAGGCTGTCTTGTATGATGATGCGTTGGTATTTGATGTGATAACCACTTTTCTTACCTCTTAGATAATTGATTTCCTCACTGAGGTGACCTTGTTCATCATAAAACAACCATACACTGTCTAATAGAAAATTATTTCGTTTACCAATCGATTTTATTGTTCCCTTGACATAATACGTGGTCCATAAACCATCCGCTTTCCCATCTTTAATCATTCCTTCACTCGAAACCTGGCCATTTCCATAAAAGAATTGGGTGTGACCATCCGGTAGGGTATCTTGTGCAGACAGAAGAAATACCGATAGCGTATAGAGAAATATCGTCGTTATGAATCGCATTACATCAATATTATCATAAATATATTTATATATACTCTTTTATAATAATAATAATAGCCTGTTAAAACTGTTAGTAAAAATATGTACATCCTTCACTGCATATTTTATACCAAAATGTAAGCCTACTATTAACAGCCTTAATCTTCCTTTTTTGTTTGAAAATCAAAATACATAACGAAGAAATGAACATCGTGTTGAAAGGTGAATTGTGGATAAAAAAGAACTCAACTTGCAGTGAATTTTGGTTCAAAAAATGGGGATTACTGAGACAGAAATTTTAGTAAAACTCTTTGCATTTTTTCTCTCCTTTTATAAGACGATTAGAACATATAAGGAGCAACTTTTCTTTTCTGTTTTTTTGAGAGGGTGACAGTCGTCAATGTTGAAATCTTGTCAAAACAATCAATATATTAGGATGAATGCATTGGGTTATTTTTAGCTTTGTGAAGATAATATTTTATTGG
>CAYUGX010000150.1:0-11549 GCA_964444375.1 uncultured Porphyromonadaceae bacterium
AGGAACTTATATTCTACGGCACTATGGCCGCTTAAAAGTTTAACGAACTATTGATTACAAATATGCTTCTTTAAATTCCCTGACCAATGATTCCATTGTTTCTTTAACAGTAGTTATTTTTGTAGCTCTGTATGCATTCGATCCTGCAAAAGCATAGCCATTATAAAAATTACCTTTCCTGCCATTTATCAGGGCAGCCACAATACAATATGGTGTTGTTTCGATATTACACGTTCTTAAACATTTATAAGGACATTTTACCGGACGTTTCTCCCCTTTGCTTACCTTTTCAAGAAATTCATTTTTAATAGCGCGTCCAGGCATTCCAACCGGGCTGTCAATGATTTCCATATCTTCTTCTGTGGAATCAATATATGTCTGCTTGAATTTCAATGAAGCATCACACTCTTCGGTTGTAACAAAACGCGTTCCCAACTGAACACCTGATGCTCCTAAATCCATAATCTCTTTGATATCTTCACCTGTATAAATTCCACCTGCCGCTATCACTGGGATTTTGGTATTGTATTTTTCTTCAAATGGTCTCACTTGCTCTAATACTTCTGGCAATAGTTTTTCTAATGCAAATTCGGGATCCTCAAGCTGGTTCCTTTTAAATCCTAAATGTCCGCCAGCTTTTGGCCCTTCAAGAACAATTGCATCAGGGAGATAATCATATTGTTCTTTCCATTTTGAACACAATATTTTCGTAGCCCTTCCGGATGAAACTATCGGAACAAGTTTTGTTTTTGATCCTTTGGTTAAATATTGAGGCAAATTCAAAGGAAGTCCGGCACCCGAAATAATAATATCAATACCTTCTGATATTGAAGTTTTTACCAATTCGGCAAAATTTGAAAGTGCAACCATAATATTTACACCAAGAATTCCATTGGTCAATTCTCTTGCCTTTTGTATTTCTTTCCTTAGTCCCCTATTATTTGCTTCAATAAAATTCTTTGCATAATCAGGTTCAAACATACCAAGTCCGGCAACGGCTATAACTCCAACCCCACCCTCGTTTGCCACTGCTGCTGCTAATCCGGACATTGAAACACCAATGCCCATTCCCCCTTGTATGATTGGCAGGTTAATTGTTAGATCCCCTATGTGCAATCCCTTCATTTCCGTATAAATTTTTAATAGTGTATAACATTTCTCTATTGTATGGACCCAAATATAAAACTTAATCTCGTATCATGGGAATCTTGCTTCCATTCCTAGCAAATTACTGAGTCAAAAACTTTCATTGGAACAAATTAAGCAGGGGCATTTCAAGATCGTTATATCAACCGGACAATACTTCGGAGAGGGAATTGATATCAGCAATTTGGATTGTCTGTTTATTGTTTATCCGTTTGCTTTTGAAGGCAAACTGATCCAATACATTGGACGAATACAGCGATCTGAAACTCAGCCAGTGATTTTTGACTATCGAGATTCCCGCATTGGTCATTTTGAGAAGATGTTCAAGCAAAGGATGAGGTACTATAAGAAGCTATAAAAAACATATGCCTCATAGGGCCAGGAATATATTTGTAATGAATATGAAGAATGATGTAAGGTTTATCAAACTAATCCCGGATGCATATGTAACTGAATCCTGTAAAAGGATTATTTCCATTTTCAGAGATTTTTCACAGGAAGACAGAATTGCAAGTGCGAAATATGCACTTAAATATAATCCGGGAACAAGAGCTTTGGCAGGTGCAATTCTCGAACATATATCGGAGGATAGTATTACTGATCAGCTCTATCATTCAATAAATACAGTAACTACGTTTGATCATAAAATAAGTATTGAGGTCTTACCGAATAAACAGAAATGGAGGATCCTATGAACCTGCATGAAAGTGGTATTGTATTCGAAGATGCTATTAGGGCAGCCAGCGATCACCTTGATATGAGGACTATCTTTGTAGAAACGGATTATTGGGTCACCTTCCTTCTTTCCAGATTGTCAAAGTCTGCACATTCAGACGAAATTGTTTTTAAAGGTGGGACATCTTTGTCCAAAGTACATAAGCTGATTGCCAGGTTCTCTGAAGATGTTGATCTTGCCATACTTAAAGCCGAAGACCAAACTTCCACCCAGGTAAGAAATCTGATCCGTAAAGTGGAGAAGGAATTGGCTAGTGGATTCGAAGATGTCTACTTTGAAGGCATTACAAGCAAACAAACCCGATACAGAAAAACGGCATATGATTACAAAATAACAGTTACTTCAGAGTCCGCGCCAGGTATTCAAGAACTATTGATATTGGAAATTAACTCTTTCGCGAATCCTGTTCCATTCAAACGAATGCCTGTGAGTTCACTGATTGAACAGTTTCTTCTCGAAACAAATCAACCTGATACTGTTGAGAAATTTGGCCTACAGTCATTTGAGCTAAATGTTCTGGTACCGGAATCAACTCTTATTGAGAAGATACTATCCCTGATCAAATTGTCTTTTTTGACGATAACATCGATAAGTTGAAGAGTAAGGTGAGACATTTCTATGATCTGAATTTTCTATCGATCTCCGATACCTGCGGGGAATATTTGCATACAAAAGATTTCCATGATCTTTTCAACCAGATGTTTGAAGAGGACAAGACAAAGTTTGAGGATCCTGACATTTGGTTGAAATCACCTTATACCGATTCTCCGATACTCACCTCATTTGATGAGATATGGGATGAATTGAAAGACATATATAATACTGATTTCAGATTGCTTGTACATGGAGGTTTCCCTGAGGATGAGTTGGTTGCCGATCAGTTTTGAACGAAGTTCGAACCTTCTTCGAAGGAGAAGAAGGTAAAAATTCCTGGACTATGGCGATTCCACCCGTGTCGGGTGGAGTGCCTCTGCCACAGGTTCCGGCTGGCGGTCCGGGCTGCAGAACCGTTCGCTGAATTCTCCATACGATCAGGCTTTACCGGCTGGTCACCCGGCTGGTCGATCCAGGCAGATCGGTAAGATATCGTGCAACCCGGCATCCCGTATCCGGTAGGATCAAAGAATCCCGTCAAATCGGTTTGTTCACAAATCCGTATGTTCATAACGGTGAAAAATTGTGAATATCTGTCCATAACCTATCCCGATTCTAAGCGAAATCCTGAACACCACAGCGATCGCTTGATTTCCTGCGCACCGGCAAAAGTTTCGAAGGGTTGGCCTTTGTTCTTTTCAAAAAGTAGAGTGCCTGAAAGGGCGTGCTTTTTGAAATGGGCAAACCGGGAGGAGAAACTTAATTATCTCAGACATGATATTAGTAACACCTATTGGATTATCGCAAATCATCTTCAATCTGAGATAGTGAAAAGTGCTTTTAGCTCGCGATTTGACAGCTCGCCCACCCATTTTTCGCCGGTGGAGACTGTCAGGTCGGCCAGCTCTCTCTTATCCTTCAGCATGTCATTAATTCTCTCCTCAAAGGTACCCTGTGTAATCAGGCGGTAGACCATCACATTTTTGTTTTGTCCGATCCGGTAGGCACGATCGGTGGCCTGTGTCTCAACGGCAGGGTTCCACCACAGGTCGTAATGGATCACATGACTGGCTGCGGTCAGGTTCAGCCCGGTTCCCCCGGCTTTGATGGAGAGTAAAAAGATTTTCTCCCTGGGATCATTCTGAAAGCGCTCCACCATCTCATCACGTTTTTTCCGGGTGGTTCCGCCATGCAGGAACATGCTGTCGGTATCGAATCGATCCCGGATCATTTGTTGCAGGATCACTCCCATTTCCCTGAACTGGGTAAATATTAGCACCTTTTCATTATTTTCCAGGATATTAACAAGCATGTCTAGTAGCATACCGGATTTGCCGGACAATTCTGGCGAAGGGTCGCTCTTTTTCAGATACTGCGAGGGGTGGTTGCAAACCTGCTTCAGGGCCATGATCAGTTTCAATACCATGCCCCGGCGCTTGATGGCAGCCTCTTCTTCTTTCGGATCAATTCCCTCAATATCGGTCATCATGGTATTTAACACGCCATGGTAGAGTGCTCCCTGTTCCTTCATAAGTGTAGCCATGAAATCATTCTCGATCTTATCGGGCAGATCGCTGATAATTGACTTGTCACTTTTGAGTCTGCGCAGGATGAAGGGGGAGGTGATCTTCAGAAAGCGGTCTAGTTGTTTCTTGTTCCGGTTTACCTCTATGGGATAAGCATACTCCTTTTCGAATCTTTTCATGTTTCCCAGATATCCTTTGTAGATGAAATCGAAGATGCTCCAGTACTCCGACAGGCGGTTTTCCACCGGAGTGCCGCTCATGGCTATCCGGATATCCGACTTCACCTTTTTTACTGCCTTGGTCTGTTCGGCCTCGGCATTCTTGATGTTCTGCGCCTCATCAATGATCACTGCACTCCATCGCTTTTTCGAGAGCAGCTCCTGGTCGCTGCGTGTAATCCCGTAACTGGTAAGGATCACATCGACTTCCTCGTTCAGGGTCCGGTTCGGCCCGTGAAAAAAGGCGTGAGATATGCCGGGAGCAAACTTCTCAAACTCCTTCTTCCAGTTTGTAAGCAGTGTAGTAGGCACCACGATAAGTACTTGCCGCGAATCAAGTGCTCCCTCCTCCTTCAGTTTCAGCAACGTGACAATCACCTGCAAGGTTTTTCCCAGTCCCATGTCATCGGCAATGATGCTTCCAAAACCAAGAGTGGTATTTTTGTATAACCATTCAAAGCCATTCTGCTGGTAGGGCCGCAGCATTGCATCAAGGCCCCCGGGAAGTTCGATTTGTTCCACGCTGAGCATCTCATCGATCAACTTCCTCGTGGTCTTATCGATACTCACCTTCTCGCCATTCAATTCACCGGTAAACGCCGCTTGTAGCAGTTGACTCCTCTCTATCTTCCCCTCCTGTTGCTGTATCTGATCCATCAGTGTTTTCAGGTCTGCCGTGTTCAGGTAGAGGTACTGATTTCTCATTTTAACAATTCCCGAGAGTCCTTTCACCATCCTGAAAAACTCACCGGCATCCATCAGGGTGTCTCCCAAGGCAATCTTCCATTGGAAGCTGAGGATCTTCTCAAGGTTCAGCAATGATTTTTTAACAACCCTGCCTGAGGAGGAGAGTGCCACGGAGACAGCTGGGCGGATCAGGCTCTTCAGTTCATCCGGCAGCAGTATACGAATGCCGTAAAGCCTTATTACGGGCAGAATGCTGAACATTACATTGGCAAACTCTTCGGGTGTATATACCGGGACATGTCTGCCGGATGTGGAGATAATAAACTCCAGTTCGGGAAGTGAAGGAGTCAGCAGTTCGATGCTGCGCAGCATTTCGTACCTGAAGCTGCTGTATTCAGAAAGGTTCATCACATCGGACAGTGGAATCGCTTCTTTCAGCGGCTGTTGGCTCTCCTCAACCAGCACTTTCAGACCAAACTTTCCCGAATCATCCTTTTCGAAGATCTCCAGCATTGGGGAGAACGGCTGACGGGTAAGGTAAAACCTGTCAATCCAGCGCTGAATGGAAGAGGGAATCTCTTTTTCGCCTGGAAGATCAAAACGGTAGGAGTGATTTTCAACAAAAATAGAGTAGACCGGATCACCTGCCATTTGCTTGTCGGATCCAATATCCCTGATAAACTGACCAATGAAGTAGGAGATCAGGCTTTTCAACTGTTCCGGTATCGTGGACTCCGGTTTCGTTGATTCCTGCTCGATTCTGAGCTCCTCTTCAGCAGGAAAGGCTGCAGTTAGACTTCTGAAGATCTCATCGACGTTTTGAGCTATCAGGACCGGGATCCAACGCACTGAATAGCTGCCATCCGGGTTGTTGAGCAGCTGTGGGATAAAGGATGAGGTCTCTGCCAGTTTCCTGCTGAAATGATAAACCAGAAAGAGGTAAGTTATTCCGGGGGATAAGCGGTGTGCCTGTTTGGGAGTAATCGCTGATACAAACTGAAGCATTTCGAAATCGCTCTGAAAACCCCAGGTTTCCTCCTGGTCTACCTGATGATGGTCGCTCCACGAGCCACCCGGTTCGCCATGAATCCTGCATTCTGCCAGCCCATTGAGCCTGTCCAGCACGATAACTATACCCGAGTATCTCTCGTAGTGTGATGAATGTTGATCCAGTATGTGTGATAATCCGGCATTCACCATGTTCTCCCTGGCTATTTTCCTGAATGTTTTCCGGTAGAGTGTATCCAGCACCTTCTTGAAATCTTTTGTATGGAAAACCGGTTTTTCAGGGAGCAGGGAGAGCAGCTTTTCCCGCATATCCTCCAGCACCGAAAAATCGATCTCTTCCAGCGCCATGATTTTCTCCCTGTGGTAATCCTCTGCCGGCTCGGCTACGGTCAGGGATGCGAGATTGGGGATGGTAACGGTATCGCTGATAGCTTCGATCCCGAGACTCCGCAGCTCATGGATGATATCGTAGCCGTGGAGTTTGAAAATCAGGAAGGGATTGCGGTCAATCTCATTGGCAATTACATTGATCACAGCTGCCAGGTGTTTACAGGGTACGGCCCAATCGGGACAGGTACAATGCATATCCAGATCGTTCCACCGTCCGGGAAAGATGCGGATCTGATGAGATTCCGCCATGGAGTGAAGGCTTTCGGGCAATTCACGGTTCAGCAACTTAGAAAGTAGCAGCGGATTGTTCAGGATAACACCGGTCAGTGACTCCTTCTCCTTAGGCGAAAAGGCGGGGATCTCCACGGTCACCTGATAGGGTTTGATACGTGTGCCCTTGACGTTCGCTATAATTCTGCGACCCGATATCCTGAGGTCTTTCACGGCGCCTTTGTTGGCATAACTCCGCCCCCTGGGCAGCCGGTTGGAATAGTCGATATGAGAAAGGGCGTTCATCCAGCTGGCACCCCACCAGGTTTGTCCGTATTTCTTCATTTATTAAATCAGCGATTAACCATCCATACTCCTTTTTAGGGCTTTGACTTCATGGCCAATAATCTCATGTCCGAGTATTTGGGTGGACGGATTATCTATATCAAGATCACTTAAAAGGAAATATGATTTGTATGCCAGCTCTGCTTTTCCGGCTCTGATGAAATACATGCCGATTACGTAGTAAAAGCCCCTGACTGCTGAAATATGGAAGGCTTCTGTTCCGACTGGGAAATGCTGGGTAATTTCGAATTTATGGTCAAGTATGTCGGGTATTTTTTTGTGTCTGTCAATAGAAAGATAATACTCAGCCATTGAAATCTTCCCAAAAACATAGTCCGGAAACTTTTCCTTGGTTTCCAGTAAAATGTGATAAAACTCCTTTTGTTGATCGGCTCTGTTATATGCAATCCCAAGGTAATTATAGATAGGTGGTACATCTGGATACTTCAGTTTATATTTGAGCAGATCTGCAATAACCGAATGGAGATTTTTAGATTTTTTAATCTTTGCATTCAGTCTCGCTATCTTCTTCTTGTCTCTTTCCGGTAACCTTAACCAGTTCTCATCTTCGATTGGTTCTTCTGTGATAAAAAAATCGCTTATTCCTTTCAGTCCAGGGTTAGACTTTTGAAGCTTCTTCATGATCTGCTGCCTGTTGACAGTGGACAGAAGTTCCTTATAGTCAAGCCATCCGTCCTTATGCTCCGTTATTGCATGAATCAATTTGAATTGATTTATGTAGTTCATAAAAAAATAACTCAAATAATGTCTTGTACCTTCGTAACATATTTGTATTCGACATCCTCAAACTGGCGGAAATGTTCGATTCCACATTTGATCTTTAATCGTTCCTCATTCCTTAGTTTTGAGAGGTCTTTAGTGGATTTGGTTTCGGCTACAAAGTAGATTTTTTTCTCGTTTTTATAGACCAAAGCCCAATCCGGATTATATTTCCCAATAGGCGTATCAATCTGGAACCAAAACGGGAGTTTGAAATAAAATTCTATGTCTTCCCTTGTTTCACATTCTTCGGCAAAGTCCGTTTCAACATCAGAGTCAAGCGGCATGTATTTATCGTAAACAGTCTTTTCGTTTATGCTTACCTCAAAAGCCAGGCTGTCAAGGTAAGTTTCTATTTCGTTTTCTTCGAAAAGCATCATTTCATAGTCTTTGCCGCCAATTTTTTCATACTTAATGCCGTCAATCATCAATTCATAAAGGACGGTTTTTATAGCCGCTACGGCTTTGTCAAGAAATAACTGCGGATTAACCAAAATGTCATTCAGTCGCCCGGATTGTTTAAGAATTTCTAAAACGGTGCTACGTGTAAGTTCGGTCTTGCTCTGGATGTAACCAAGTACGTCCGGGATTTCATAGTCTTCTTCCGGTTCAATAATTTTCGAACCTTTTACTTTATAATTTACTCCGGGTTCTTCAATGAGGATGCCGACCTTTATAGATTTAATACGAGGCCTTACAATCTCCTCAACTTCCTTTACAGCTTTGGAAGCCGCCTTTATCAATTCCTCCGTGTCATATGCTACACGGTAATAGGTTCGCGATTTGATCCGGTCCCATATTTCAAGAAATTTTGGGTCTGCCTGAAAACCTTTGCGATATTCCACCTTAATCCGTTTCCGTTTGTCCTTGATACGACCTTTAAATTCCACCCCGCAATCTTCTTCAATTTCCTGTTGAAGCCTTTTGGCAAAGTCTTCATAACTTTCGTTAGCAATGACCGTCAACCGGTTAATATTTCTGTCATGGATTCTGTTACCGGTATTGTTCACCGCCAAACGCAATCCTCTTCCAATTTCCTGTCGCTTTTTCAGCTCGGATTTGGTTTCATTCAGGGTACAAATCTGAAACACATTCGGACTGTCCCACCCTTCGCGTAAAGCGGAATGGCTGAAAATAAATCGTAACGGCTCGTTATTATCAAGCAATCGCTCCTTGTCTTTCATAATAAGCCTGTAAGTATCATCATCCGCTTTAGTTTCACCGGAAGTATCTTTAAATCTTCCTTTCTTATCTTGTGCAAAATATCCGTTATGAACCTGATCTGCTGAAAAGGGAATCAACCCTTTGAAGGCCGGCTTTTCTGCAATTTCTTTATATGCTTCTTCAAACCATTTGGCAAAACGCCCCGGTAACGAATTGCCTCCTTCATCATATTGTCGATAATTCGCCACTTTGTCAATGAAAAACAAAGAAAGCGTCTTAACACCTTTATCTTTGAGTTTGTGTTCCTTCTTGAAATGTTCCTCAATAGTTTTCTGAATTTGGAACTTCATGATCTCGTCTGTCAGTCCTCCTTGCGTGTCTCCCACATAAAGTATAGTGCCATTGGTAAAGGATATACATTGATTCGCTACATCAATTTCATCAATTATAAAACCGTCCTGATAGATTTCCCGGTTATTGGATAAGGCGTATAGATCATCACCAACTTTGGCGGTTAGGGACTTTTTTGTAACACCTTTATCCAGATTGATATCTATTCGCAATTTGGCAGATGTCCGAGTTTTAGTGGCATTCACTGATTCCAAACTTAAGAAAGCATCATTGTAGTTGTCCTCAGCAAATACGGAATCTACTTCAATTTCCTTCACCAGACCAAGATCATAAGCCTTAACAGGATCTAAAACGTATACAAGATTATACAGGTTTAAATGAGTGGCAGAATATCGAAGTGTACAAGAAGGCCGGAGATTTTCAATAGCCTTTTTCCTTATGTCTGTTTCCATGTTCTGCGGTTCATCCACAATGACAATAGGCCGTGTATATTGAATGAACTCTATTGGCAGCTTGCCGGTAAGCTTGTCGTTAGGCTTATTGATAATATTTTCATCTTTGGCAAAGGCATCAATATTCATGACTAGAATCTGAACCGTGTTGCTTAATGCAAAACCTCTGAGTTGAGAAACCTTGCCAGAATCATAAACGCCAAAATCAACAGGCACTTTGTCGTAAAGCATTTGAAAATGCTCGTAGGTGATTTCAAGGTTTTTTAGTACACCTTCCCGGATGGCTACACTCGGCACAACAATTACAAACTTTTTAAAACCGTATTGTTTATTGAGTTCGTAAATAGTTCGCAGATAAACATATGTTTTACCGGTTCCTGTTTCCATTTCAACGGAAAAGTTCATCCCTTCCAATTCCGTAACAAGTTCAATTCCGTTTCGCTTTTGAATTCCTTGTAAGTTCTTCAAGGTTTGAACATCAGTCAACATAATATTGTTCCCTATCCCATTTTCGGAAAGGCTTAAACTACCAAGTGTCAAAGTAAAATCCAATTCACCACTGCTTAAAGGCTGTCCTTCAAAGATATCACCGATGGCCTTTATCGCCTGCTTTTGATAGTCCTGATTGGGATCGAACTGGAGTTTCATTTATTTCGTATCTGGCCTTTTAATGATTGCAACAAACTGGTCTCCTTCCGTATCATTCACAAATTCAATGTCCGGATAATTCTTGATCGCCCTTCTAATACCGGTACCGATTCCCCTGTATGGTAATTCTTTGGTTGCAAAGGATGTAATAATGTCGTTTCGGATATTGGAGATACCGCTTTTGATATTGTCTATTGTCAGATTATTCGGTAATCTTCCAGGACTAATTATCTCAACTCTGTTGTCAAAAACGAATAGACGAATAGGGGTGTTTATAAAATAGTTCCGGTGAATTAAGGCGTTTACGATTAATTCTTCCAAAACAATAGGTGGTATTTCCAAATCGCCCAGTGTGTTGATTCCTTTTTCATCCTGTCTGTATTTCAGGTTTCTTTTCAGGAAATCAATAGAACCTCTGTATTGTTCTTCCAGCTTTCCTTTTATATCAATACTGTCTCTGTATTTATCTCCGGCCGGGTCATTTCCGACAAAAACTACAGCTTTAATGATAAATGCGGGTTTGTATTTTTCAGGCTCTTTACCGAATAGCATCAATCCGGCAATGTTCAAATTGCTGTTTCTTGCAAGATTGAGATTGTTCAATACCTGAATAAGCGGGATTTCAGATTTTTCAAAATCTTCTTCATATTGCTTCTGGTAAAACTCTTTGAAATACTTCAAGTCAATATCGTTTTCTGTTGTGCCGTTAACCGGAACTTCATCAGCATGAACAAGATCGGAGTTTTGAAACAATCTTCTCAATTCCTCCTTTGAAGTAACCCGTCTTTTGTCGGAACCGCTTTTAACCCATACCACACCATTGTTGTCCATGTATGGTTTGTCAGTTCCTTCTGCAACATGCACAACCATCAACAAGTCGTCTCCAACTTTTAAATTTTCAGTAATGGGGTTGATCGGATTCTTTACATTATTGGATGCGGTGTTGGCCACAAGTTGGTTAAGTCGCCTTATATCATCAGCAGTGAGGTTGACTATCTTACCATTATCGTCAGCCCCAATAATGATCATTCCTCCCTTGGTATTTGCGAATGCCACCATATCACCCGCAAGAGATTCAGCGTTTGTTAAATTGGCCTTAAACTGGTGTTCACTGTCTTCCCCTCTTTCGAGAATTTCAATTAATTCTAATGCTTCCATAGTTCATAAATTCTTTTGCGTTGGTTAAAGGCTTCTTCGCCTCCTTCCATAATATCAACAATGTCATTCCTGATACCGATCTGATCAATACTGCCCTGATTAGTTTCGATCTTTTCCGATTTATACCGGCAGCTTA
>CAYUGX010000151.1:0-11492 GCA_964444375.1 uncultured Porphyromonadaceae bacterium
CAGTTTCTACGCATTGTTCCCTATTTTACGAATTTCACCTCTCAACTTCTCCCACTCTGTTTCCGGTAATTTTGGTCCCATAAACTCAATGACCCTAGCAGCTATCAGGGCGCCAATAGACCCCGACTGCTGAACACTCAGATCCTTGATCTCTCCGTAGATAAATCCAGCCGCAAATGAATCTCCAGCTCCTGAGGTATCAATCGGACTGGCCTTAACCGCATCAATTTTGGTGAGCGTATCCTGCTTCATGGCCCAGGCTCCCTTGGCACCTTCTTTGACTACTGCAGTCTCACACAGCCCATGCAAATACCTCACCGCTTCCTCTGGTACTAAACCGGTCATGCTGAGTGCTTCCTCCTCATTGGCAAACACCAGGTCAACATAATTCTCAAGAAGACCGGCCAGGAAAGCCTTGTTCTCATCCACTACATTATAACTGGCCAGGTCAAGGGCCACTTTTAAACCGGCCTCCTTTGCCATCTTTACAGCTGTTTCAATCAGTGTATGGTTTTGCACCAAATAGCCCTCGATATACAAATATTCATGCCCTGAGAAGTATGCCGGGTCCAGGTGCTCCGCAGCCAGTAGCATGGCTGCACCCAAGTAGGTGCCAAAAGTGCGTTCAGAATCCTGACTAACCATGGCCATCGCTCTTCCCGTGGGATAGTCCATGGTTTTCAGCCTGGGTGTAATGTGATGATCAGACAAGTCTTTAGAAAAAAAGTGGCCAAAATCATCCTCTCCAATGGCGCCCACAAAATCACAGGAGACTGACAGGGCAGCCAATCCATGAATGGTATTAGCCGCCGAGCCACCCGAACTCAGTTCAGATTTTAACTTACCGGTTTCTTCCTGAATTTTTTTCAGCCAGGCATCGTCAAGCAGCTGCATACTGCCTTTGGGGAGATTAAGATCAGCCAGTAACTGATCATTGGAAATGGGGATAATCACATCCACCAGGGCATTGCCCATTCCGAGAACACTCATACTTTTTTTTGAACAAAAGTAAGAAGGCAGATGGCAAAAGGCAAAAGACAGGCGCAAGGAAAAAGTCAATACCTAAAAAGTTTATCTTTGTTTGAACAGCTAAACCTTAATTATGAATACCTTGACTAGATTCTTCACCATCCTATTATTCGCCGTCTTGCTTTTGTCATCATGTGAAAATGAGGCTCCAAGGCCAAATTATTTGTTTTGCATTGCTGATGACTGGGGCTGGCCTCATGCCGGATCCTATGGTGATCCGGTTGTAAAAACACCCACCTTCGATCGCTTAGCTGAAGAAGGCATCCTTTTTGAGCATGCCTATGTATCAAGCCCATCATGCACACCCAGTAGAAACGCCATTTTAACAGGACAATATCACTGGCGATTAGAGCAAGGGGCAAATCTGTGGTCGACACTTGATGTCAACATACCGGTTTTCCCGTTGATGCTTGAAGAAGCCGGATACTTCATTGGCCACTGGCGTAAATGTTGGGGACCGGGGAACCTAAAACCGGGCGGATATACTGATCAATATCCAGGCGGACCCAGATTTGCTGGATTTGCAGACTTCATGGAACAGCGTCCAGCCGACCAGCCCTTTTGTTTTTGGTTAGGCTCTTCTGATCCGCACCGCGGCTATAAATTAAATTCGGGTCGGGAATCAGGCATGGAATTGGCAGCTATTCCCCTACCGGATTTTTATCCGGATGTGGAAGTCATCCGGTCGGATATTGCTGATTATTATTGGGAAGTGCAGCGCTTTGATCGGGACTGTGGTGAAGCCCTTGCGTTGCTGGAAGAACTTGGGGAGTTGAATCAAACAGTTGTACTCATGACCGGAGATCACGGGATGCCCTTCCCGAGATGCAAATCCAATCTCTATGATTGGGGCACCCGAGTACCACTGGCTGTTCGCTGGGGGGATGAGATAAAGCCCGATCGCCAGGTAGCTGACTTTGTCTCCTTTGTCGATTTTGCACCCACCTTTCTGGATCTCGCCGGAGTTGACATACCGGAAGTGATGAGCGGGGAAAGTCTGGTTTCTTTATTCCGTAGCAAAAAAGAGGGCTGGATCGAAAAAAACCGTGAATGGGTGATTTTCGGAAAAGAACGACACGTACCAGCACAATTGGCACCGTCAATGGATGGTTATCCGTGTCGCAGTATTCGCACAGCAAAATATCAATACATATACAATTTCGAACCCGATCGCTGGCCGGCGGGTGTACCAGAGGGTTCAACGCATCCCTCAAGCAAACATGCAGATGCCGATGGCGGTCCGACCAAGACATTTCTGATCGATCACAAAGATGATCCGGCAGTTAAAAAATACTATGACTGGTCATTTGCCAAACGTCCCCAGGAAGAGTTGTATGACATGGAAGCTGACCCCGATCAAATCGACAATCTGGCCGTTATGCCCGACTATGCAGCTATTCAACAAGAACTCAAGGATCAGCTATTTAAACTCCTGGAAAAGCACGGGGATCCACGGGTTATTGGTGGTGGTGAGGCTTTCGATAGCTATCCGTATCAAGGGAGGTATAAACTGAACACAGGGAAGTAGGAATGAGGGATGTGGGTTTGTGGTCTTGTTGACAGTATTTGCTTAAAAAGAAAAGGGCCGATATGAGTTCGACCCTTTTCGCGCTTCATCCTGGACTCGAACCAGGGACCCTCTGATTAACAGTCAGATGCTCTAACCAACTGAGCTAATGAAGCATTTTAGCGGATGCAAAAATAATGTTTTTTTGGAACACTACAAGAGAAATGAACAAGAAATGAACAATCAATTCTATAATCAATGCTTTGTCCCGAAAAATGAATAGGGCAGGTTACCTAGTTGTGTTTCCAACAGGCTTCAATTCTATTCTATCAACTCACCCTGGGTTGACTCGGCATTTCTGACCAATACAGTTGACTTGAATCCGGTAACCAATTCGTTGAGGTACATGGCAAAATCGTCATCATTTTTTCGTTCGGGTAGTGCGAGACCGAGGAAGACAATATCGGCCTCCTGGCTTGATCGGTGCATAAAGTCAATGACATTTTCATTGTTGGAATTGATAATGACATCACATTCTGCATGGATTCGTGACTCGTGAATTAAATCGTTCAACTTACCGTACATACTCTCTTTTTCGTCGTCTGAACCAACAATGGTTCGTAGCCTGATTTCGGCATGCCGCCATTCGGGGGTGAGGTTTAATAAATAGGCCAACAACAACATCATGTCACCATTCTTTTGCATTCCTCTCCACCAAACATCGATGCGCCTGTATTTTGTAGCCGTCTCTATGTCTGGCACATAAGCCAGTATGCTGTTCTTTTTGACTTTTGATACAATTCTGATGATGCGCAACAAGCGATGGATACGTTCAATATCATCTGACCAGCCAAACATGATCGTGTTCGAGTGCAATCCGCCTAAACCATTTGCTTGAATAATGCCGAGAATACCGGCTTCAAAATCAGGTACAATATTTACCTCAGGGAAGGCTGGAATCTTTTGCTCTTCCAGCTCTCTGACCATTTCGGCTTGCAAAGCCTTGGTATCGAATTCGGGTTCTTTGACATCGCCCACAAAGGTTCTGCAAACCGTGACGATACCCCTGTTTTGATTAAACCAATTTGCCAGTCGTGTCAACTGATTGAGTCGGCTGGGAATGGATGAAAAGAGCAGAATGTTTGGACGCCAGTTTCTGGCATGGCTGCTTTTCTCATTCAACTTCATGAGTGCAAATCGGGCTACCGAGCTCCACATGCCTGCTCTGACATCACCCCAACTGCTTTTCAATGCCCTCCGCTTCAGGTAAAAATAAATCGTCAGCTCAACGATTACAGCAACCACGCAGGCCACGGGATTAATCAGGAACATGACAATTGCTGCTCCAAAGCATCCAAACAGAGAGATTGACCAATGAACCTTAATTGTAGGTCTATAAGAAACATCACCAACAAGCCGTTCAATCACTGCCGATAAATTAATGGCTACATATAGAGTAAGGAAAAAGATGGTAACCCATCGTCCTACTGCATTTAGATCACCCAGAGCAACTGCCAACAGGGCGATTCCACCTGTAAACCAGGTAGCTATGGTGGGTTGTCCGGTTTTACTGGTCTTACTCAGCAGCTTGGGTGCAATTTTGTCTAAGGCTAAGGCCTGTAAAACTCTTGGTCCTCCTAGGATGCTACCAAATGCAGATGAAAGAATCGCACCCCACAGTCCCGGATAGACCAATACCATCCCAAACAAAGCTATCTTCGACCAAATTGGTGGCGCTGAAGGATCAAGTACTGCCAGAGCTTCTCCATCAACTTTCGAGGTGACTGAAAGTGAGACTAAAACCAACATATACACGATCATACCTGTAATTACAGCTAAAATGGTTCCCCTGGGTATCGATCGCTTTGAATCTTTCAAGTCACCGCTCATGCCGATGCCAGCCGTAAATCCAGTCACGGCTGGAAAAAATACCGCAAACACAAACCAGAATCCTTCTGGTGCTGAACGCTCATAATTTGGTGTCATTTCAGGGCTTTGAAATCCGTCAGTTAAAACACCAGAAAACAGGGCTATCAAACTTACACCCACCGCAATCATAATCGGTATCTGCATTTTCAGGCTCAGGTTTGCGCTTTTTCCGGCAACGGCTGTCGTGAAGAGAATGATCAGACCTGCAATAAGTTGAATGGGCGGTGCTCCCCACTCCATCGGCCAAAATGGAGCGATCGATTCAGCCAAACCGAAGGCATACAAAGTCAGACTCAATGTTCTGCACATAAATAATGGTATACCGATGGCTCCTCCTAATTGGATTCCCAGGCTTCTGGATATCATATAATACTCACCCCCAACCCCGACTTTCATGTTGGTGGATATGGCCGAAGCACTCAATCCGGTAATGAAGGTTATGCTGGTGGCTAATACCAGGGTTAGCAGGGTCAACGGCAGACCAAGATTACCCAACACCCATCCGAATCTCAGGTACATCATCACACCGAGAATTGTCAATACACTGGGGGTAAATACGCCGAGAAATGTGCCGAACTTAATCGCTTGAGGTACAGGTTTTTCTGACATAGACTATCAGTAGCATTTTTAGGACAAGGATTCTCCCACCGCCTCAGAAAGTCACTCTTTTCTTTTAGCAATGTCATGAAGCCCGATAGCCTAAAGGTAAATGAACTATAAATTATATCAAAGTCCCCATGTCATCATGTCAAAAACCACACAAGGACTACCATAAATCACTAGGACTTTGTATCTTGTGCTGCCCAAAAACAATTGCCTTATTAGCATTGTTTTAACTGGGGCTTGAAGAGGAAATTGGGATGAGAAGAAAACGGGTTTGTATTGCGTTGATTGTGCTCGTGAGCATCATATTTGGAATGGGTTCAAACACGGCCTATTGCCAGGTACCAGATGAGGCCATTGCATTTGGCGAGAGATGGGGAGAGCAGAGAGGCGAGAGGCGAGAGGCGAAAGGCGAGATGGATGGAATAGGTGAATCCGGTTTATCAGGGGTGTACAGAATGCCAGGAGATGATGGGCTCTTTGTGGCTGAATATGGTAGCGCTGGTTTTGTGATCTTTTTTTTGACGGATGGAGAAGCTGATGTCGTTGGTTTCTCTGATGACTTTCCATTTCCTGATGATTCACACCATCCCCTCTTAAGCTATTGGATTCCATTGGCACAACCAGGCCTTACATCCGGTAGGTTAAAATCAGTAAAAGGCATTTCCCTGATGCAGGATGCCAAAGTCGAACCGTTGATCCAATCGAAGTGGGGACAAGGTGAACCCTGGAATCAATTTTGTCCAGAAGCCGATGGCCAGCGTGCCCTGGTTGGATGCGTGGCGGTTGCACTCGGACAGGTTATGAAGAAGTGGAATTGGCCTGAGCGTGGACTGGGATCCAATGCGTATACTCCAACCAATCATCCTGAATACGGACAGCTGGAAGTGAGTTTTGATACCACTTACCAGTGGGCTGAAATGGATCCGGTTTTGCCTGCCGAAGCCACCTCATTGCTGCTCTATCACATAGGGGTGGCCACTTTCATGAATTATGGACCCAATGAATCAGGTGCCAACACGGCAATGTATGCCAGCCAGGCCCTGATCGATCATTTTGCCTACAATCCGTCCATCCAATTGCGTCAGCGCGATCGATTCAGTGAAAACGACTGGCACAAAATGCTTCGCCAGGAGCTAATAAATGGCCGGCCTGTTGTTTATAGGGGGGTTGATCCCGACAATGGGGCGGGTCACGCTTTCAATGTTGATGGCTTTCACAGCAACGATTACTTTCATTTCAATTGGGGATGGGACGGAACCGGCAACGGATATTTCAGAATCGAAAACATGGGTGCTGGTGGAGGAAATTTCACCAACGGACAAGCCGCTCTATTCTGGATTCAACCCAATAGTCTTCCCATGCATGACCGGCCGGCATCGGCTGAAGCCTTACCCGGAGATGGTTTCGTGCAGTTAATGTGGGAAGACCTTACCATCAATGATTTCTCGCATTTTAATATATACCGTGACGGAGAGCTCATTGGCTCTACCTGGGAAAACCGCTATCGCGATGAAACCGTGGTCAATCGAAGCACCTACCAATACTATATCACAGCCAACTACATTGGAGAATCTCCGGGCGAATCTATACCGACCGATTCATTAGCGGTGACTCCCTGGGAGCAAATAACGCTTCCTTTACAATCTGATTTTGAATCTTCTCCTGCCGGATGGGAAATGAAACGAGCTATTGATGGCTTTCAGTGGGGCCGGGCTGCCGACCTGGGTGTACCGGGTAATAATGGCCACCTGATTGCTATCAGATCAGATCAGGCTGAGTCAGATCAGCAAGTGCGAGACTATGTAATCTCTCCAACACTGGATATCCGAGGCATGGATCATGTGGGCATCAAATTCGACTACGTGTTCAAGCAAAAACCGCTTACCGATTATCTCTTTCTAATGTATCGTCGCTATGATAACGGCCTGTGGTATCCGGTGACGCAGTTGGATGCAACTGGAGATTGGACCGATTGGAAAACAGTCTATTATTACCTCCCGGATGAGGCCAAAAATACCCTCATCCAGCTGGGTTTCTACTACAACGATTTTAATGGTCAAGGGTACGGTGCGGCCATCGATAACATTGAAGTATGGCAGATCAATGATCCTCCAGTACCAGGTTTCAAGGTGAATACGAGCGAAAGTTGCGCCGAATCGATCCTGGTTTTCACCAGTGAGTCAAGCGGACCAATCACCAACTGGTTCTGGGACTTTGGTCAGGGCGCTTCGCCGCGCTATGGGATGGATGAGGGACCACACGAAGTAATCTATGAAAGTGAAGGAGTTAAAACAGTTTCGCTTTTACTCAATCACCTCGATTATACCCAAAAAACCGACCTGCTTTATATTCAGGCCAAACCCATTTCTGGTTTTGATTACCAAACCCGTGGTTTGTTGGTTGAATTTCAGGACACCTCGCAAAATGGATCCTGGTATTTCTGGGACTTCGGGGATGGCCGTACCTCAACCGAACAAAACCCAGAGAATAAATACCATGAGTTTAAAAACTTCGAGGTGATGCAGGTGGTTTACAATGAACTCTGCAGTCCGGATACGACTTTATTACAACTGGATTTTTCAACTGGGACTGGGCTCCACAAGCAGGAGCAGAACAATTGGTTGGTGTATCCCAACCCAGTTAGCGATCAATTGTGGATTGATCTTAACGGTGATTCCGGGTCGAGCTTCAATTGGGAAATCCTGACGCTGCAAGGCAGATGTCTCAGGCGCCAGCATCTCCATCCATCCGGTAGGGAAAGCATCTCATTATCTGATTTTGCACCCGGTATCTACATACTTCACATCAATAACCCAAATCAACAACGAACTTTTAGGATTTGTAAATTATAGCTACCATCATGATACTAAAAAGAATTGCCCTTTTGTCATTGCTTGCACTTATTGGCTTTCAAGCATTTGCTGATAAATTAACGAACATACCCCAAACGGTTACCCAACCCGACGGAAGCGTTTTTCATTGCCTGGGATCAGGGGATGAATTTTACCATTACCTGCATGATGCCAATGGGTATACCATTGTGATGAATCCCGCAGACGGATTCTTTTATTATGGAAAGCGAGTGGATGAAGACGTGGTACCCTCAAGCTATCGTGTAGGAAGTGTTGATCCTGCCAGTACCGGGTTGCCCCCCTATGCGCGCATCAGCAAGCGACTCTACCAGGATCGCAAAGAGGCTTATTTGGCCCCTATGCGCATGAAGGGGATGGATGATGCGCCTACTACAGGACAAGTGAATCAGCTTTCAATCTATATTTCTTTTGCTGACGACAGTGTATATGCAACACCCAGACAGGCCTACTTTGATGATTACAGTGCGATGGGGCAGCGTTCGCTCAAAGATTACTTTCATGAGGTATCGTATGATCGTCTGTTTGTTGACACCTATCATTTTCCAGTCTCTCCAGACACGATCAATGTAACCTATATAGCTGAGCATCCCAGGGCTTATTACATGCCCTATTCGGCCGCCAATCCCCAGGGCTACACCGATGGACAAAAGGGTGGCCGAGAGCATACCTTGCTGAAGAAAGCCTGTGAATTTATTGCCAGCCAGGTACCGGATAGCATTGATCTCGATGCCAACAATGATGGGCGGGTTGATAATGTTTGTTTTACACTTAAAGGTGGAACCACAGCCTGGTCAACCTTGCTGTGGCCTCATCGTTGGGCGTTATACAACACCGAAGCAACCATTAAAGGACTACGGGTATGGGATTACTTGTTCATGCTCGAAGAGGGCTTTAATGTAGCCACTTTGTGTCATGAGTTCTTCCATGTTCTGGGAGCTCCCGACCTGTATCATTATACTGACACAGGCGCTCCAACGGCCTGCGGACCCTGGGATATCATGGACCAGAGCGGATCTCATAATTATATGTGTGCATTTATGAAGTACAAATATGGAGATTGGATGGCTACACTTCCCGAAATCCGTGAATCAGGGTCTTATTCGATCTATCCATTGCAAAACCCAGATAATAACATCTGGAAAATAAAATCACCTCTGGATCCATCAGAATATTTTGTGGTCGAATACCGTAAACGCGAAGGCATCTATGAATCAAATATTCCGGGGGAGGGCCTGGTTGTTTACCGGATTAATCCAGATGCAGGAAGAGGAAATGCGGGTGGTCCACCTGATGAAATCTATGTCTATCGGGCTGGCGGTACACTAACAGCTCAGGGAAGTTTCAGTGAGGCTCCACTGGGTGAAAATCGCACGGCCATGAATGATGGAACCGATCCTTCCTCTTTCTTATATAACGGTGGCAAAGGCGGCAAAGGGGGTCTCGATCTGTTTAATGTGGTAAATCATGGTGACTCCATCACTTTTGACGTCAACATCGAGGTAATGCATCCACCGGTCGATTTAACTTTCACCCTATCGGATGGGCAAGTCGACCTGGATTGGTTACCACTATATGTTACCGGATTTCAGAATTATGTAGTCTATAAGAATGGTGAACGTCTGGCAACTACCGGTGCTTCACAATTCACCGATGAGGAGATTTATCAAGATAGCACGTATAATTTCTATGTTACTGCCTCCTATACCGGTGAGAATGAAGGTGAATCAGTTCCGAGTAATACGATTTCATTTACCCCTAAAGGCATTATGTCGGTTCCCTACTTCGAAGATTTTGAAGATGCTGGGCATGGCTGGAGCATTGCCGGGAATGTGAATGGATTCAGGTGGGGAGATGCAGCTTTGCATGAAATGGATACAGACAATGAAACCCTTTTTCTGGCAGCTAACTCGTTTGCAACCGGACACGGGGCCAATACCAGAGACATGGCCATAACACCCCGACTTGATTTGGCTGACTACAGCAGCGCAACGCTCGAATTTGACTACACGCTTCGGCGACTGAGTTCAACCGATTTCCTGAAAGTTTGGGTAAGACGCTCAGCTACCGATGGATGGATTGAATTGAGGAAATTGGGGGTGAGTGCTTTTGGTCCCCGCTTTCTCTGGCGCACATTCAAAATCAATTTACCAGCTGATATTCTCACAACTGGTATCCAGGTCGGATTCCAATACAATGATGCCGAAGAGTCGAGTTATGGTACCGGGATAGACAATATCAGCATTACCGGCATACGTACAAGTGTGAGTCAATTAACCCTTGATACAAACATCCAGGTTTACCCGAATCCATCAACCGGGCAATTCACCATTCAGTTTTCAGCACTATCTGGTGACGCACAAATCAGTGTACATGATGTGCAAGGAGCTTTAATTCACAGTCAGCTATTTACAGGCAATGCTGATAAGGTGAGCATAAACATGGATCTTTCATCCTACGCGGATGGTTTATATTATTTACTTATCCACCATGATAATGAATTGAGTAGCCGTAAACTACTTAAACAAACTCTACGTTAAAACAAATAACCGGGGAAGCTTTGATTGAACAAGTATTTGTAGAGCTCAGTCGTCGGGTTAGTGAATGCCAACTTTGCGATTTGCACCAGAACCGGAACCAGTCTGTATTTGGCATGGGCAATCCCTATGCTGAAATCATGTTGATTGGAGAAGGTCCGGGGCACGAAGAGGACAAACAGGGATTACCCTTTGTTGGCAAATCAGGTCAGCTCCTGGATAAGATATTGCTGGCCTGTGGATTTACCCGTGAGGATCATGTGTACATCGGTAATATTGTAAAATGCCGGCCACCTGACAATCGGGATCCGAAGCCTGAAGAACGGTTGGCTTGCTTGCCCTACCTAAAGCAGCAAATTGAGTTTGTCAATCCGAGTATCATTATTCTATTGGGCGCAACCGCTTTGAAAGGATTGATTGATCCTGAATTGCGTATCAGCAAAATTCGTGGTCAATGGATGGATTGGGAAGGGTATCAGGTCATGCCCACCTATCATCCTTCGGCACTTTTACGAAATCCTGACCTTAAAAAAGAAGCCTGGGAGGATTTCAAAAAAGTAGTATTAAAATACCAGGAAGAAATCGATCCCAGGCACCATTGCCCTTCAAAATTGTGACCGTTTTATAAGATCAACATGGCATCGCCATAAGTACCAAAACGGTATTTCTCTTTAATGGCCACCTGATAGGCATCCATCAATCGATTATAGCCGGCAAAGGCTGAAACCATCATAACCAGAGTTGTTAGTGGCAAGTGAAAATTACTGATCATGGAGTCAGCTACGCTGAAATCATAGGGTGGAAAAATAAACTTATTGGTCCAGCCTTCAAAAGGTTTCAGCTGTCCCTGGGTAGAGACAGAACTCTCCAGGGTTCGCATGGTGGTGGTGCCTACTGCGCAAATTTTGTTGCCTCTTTCCTTAGCTGAATTGACCGTATTAACTGCCTCATCGAGAATGTATATTGGCTCTGAATCCATCTTATGCTTGGTGAGGTCTTCCACATCAACTGATC
>CAYUGX010000152.1:0-11482 GCA_964444375.1 uncultured Porphyromonadaceae bacterium
AATTGTTTCTTTGAGGTCGAACGCCGGATCATTACAATAAGCCAGACTGCCAATCAACCCCTGTTCTTCTGCACCAAATCCAACAAACAATATCGACCGTTTGAGTTGCACTCCGCTGTCTTTTAACAGCTTTGCCAGGCCCATCAAAACTGCAATTCCCGAAGCATTATCCTGGGCGCCTGGGCACACCTCATAACAAGCGCCCACATGATCGAGATGACCGCCCACAATGATAAGCTCATCGCTCAACGCGGGGTCCTGACCACGAAGAAAGGCAAATACCGAGCTGCCTTTTCCCTCAGGGTGGTATTCGGTCTTGTTAGAGATCCTGACCTTCTTTTTCAGGTCGAAGCTTTTGGGCTTCAATTCTTCTTGAATCGTTTGTATGAGTTCATCGTAGTTTTTTCCACTGCCCTGGAACAAGTCCTCAACCACCTGATCTCCAACTAGCGAATGAATGAGTTCAGGATAGTAGTCGCTATTTGTATTGACCAGTGGGCCATAGTGATAAAGAAAACCTGCGGCTCCGTGGTCGAGGGCGTTTTTCATCTTATACTGATGCGTTGAATACGTAAACCAGGGCAAAAATACCTCGGCACCTGCTCGTGGAGAAACCGGTGCTTCAGGACGCAGAAGCACAATTTTACCCCGTACGTCGATGCCTTTATAGTCATCATATCCCAATTCAGGTGCACTGATCCCCCAACCCACAAAAACCACATCAGCTTCCAGAGTACCATCTGCCGAGGTACTTCCAGGAATGAATTCGTCAAAATATCGATAGGCCTTATTGATAGTGGCCTGTCCCTTGATGGGTATCTTCAATTCAAGCGTGCACCCTGGCTTGACCAGGGTATAAGGATTCTCAAACCATTGGAACCAGTCTCCCCGGAAGCCCGGCTCAAGACCCAAGGAATCAAAATAATTGACCAGCCATTGTGCAGCCTTCTGGTATTCTGGGGTTCCGGTTAATCGGCCCTGATAGGTATCACTGGCCAATTCAACCACATGTTGATATAATTCTTCACCCTGTAAATTCAGGGCGTGCTGCTTCAATTCCTGCAGGTCTACCTGAGCTTGAAGCGGCCATTGAAGCATAACAATGACAAATACAATTAGGTAAGAAGATAATTTGGTAATAGGCATGATTACTCGTTTACGTGCTATGCGAATTTAGTCTTTTTGAACCCTTTCCCCTAATATGATTAATGTCATTTCCATGCTGTGGGTAAGCCCTATTTTTACTATGAAAACCAGATCATTCTATCCAAAACAAATGAGGGTACAAAGAATTGTTAACCAGCCAGATAGGTCAGATATCACTGATGATAAACCTGATTTATCTATACTCGAACCCCTGATCAGGAAATACCGGCACAAAAAGGGGAATTTGATCCCTTTGCTTCAAGGCACTCAGGATCAGTTCGGTTATATTCCTGCTGATGCTTTTGAAATGATTGCCAAAGAAACTGGCTTATCCACTGCAGACATGTTCGGAGTCGCCACTTTCTATTCGCAATTCAGACTGCATCCGGTAGGTAAACACATCATTAAGGTTTGCCACGGAACTGCCTGTCACGTTCAGAATGCAGGTGTCATAACCGAAGCACTGGAAGAAGCGCTTAAAGTGCCTGATGGAGAAACGACCGAAGATGGTTTGTTTACCCTTGAGTCGGTAGCTTGCCTGGGATGTTGCTCATTGGCTCCCGTGATGATGATCGGTGATGAAACCTACGGCAAACTAACCGGAAAATCAGCGGTTAAAGTGATCAAAGAAATCAGGATCCAGGAAAAGAACAAGGAATAATGGAAGCAACCAAGGTAATAGTCGGCCTGGGTAGCTGCGGAATCGCAGCCGGAGGCCATAAGGTATATAATAAGATTAAGGAGTTGCAAGAAGCTGAACAAATTGACTTTGTTCTGGATAAAACTTCTTGTGTGGGCATGTGTTATCGTGAGCCTCTGGTTGAAATTGTTGACGAATCTGGTACTTACCTCTATGGGGAAATTGACGAAAAGAAAGCTATTGAGATCGTCAATCAGCACATCCAGAATCAAAGTCCAGTAAAAGACTATCTAGTTCAGTCAGATTTGTTTGAATCAGCCGATGATAGCTTTTTTGAAGGCCAGGTTAAAATAGCCCTGCGCGACTGCGGCTATATAAATCCCGAACGAATTGAAGAATACAAATCCCGTGATGGATACAAAGCCATCGAAAAGATCTCAACAGAAAGCATTGAGGCTAAGGATGTGGTTCAAATGGTTCTTGATTCAGGCATTCGTGGAAGAGGTGGTGGAGGGTTTCCTACCGGATTAAAATGGCGTTTTGCCAGCAATTATGAATCTGCTGACAAATTCGTCATATGCAACGCAGACGAAGGTGACCCAGGAGCTTTTATGGATCGATCATTACTCGAAGGGGACCCTCATGCCGTGATTGAAGGCATGATTATCGCTGCCTATGCAATTGGCGCCAATCAGGGTGTGATATACTGTCGGGCTGAGTATCCACTGGCCATTACGCGATTGAATATCGCACTCGAACAGGCCAGGGAAGCTGGCTATCTGGGAAACGATATAGTAGGAATTTCAGGCTTTTCACTTGATATTTATGTTAAAGAAGGTGCCGGTGCTTTTGTGTGTGGAGAAGAAACCGCTCTAATGGCATCTGTTGAAGGGAAAAGAGGCATGCCAAACAAACGGCCTCCCTTTCCGGCTGAGTCAGGACTCTGGGGAAAACCCACCAACATAAACAATGTTGAGACCTATGCCAATATTCCCTGGATCATACAGCATGGTCCGAATGCTTATGCCAGCTATGGTACCGAAAAAAGCACGGGCACTAAGGTTTTTGCCCTTACCGGAAAAATTAACCACGGAGGACTTGTGGAAGTACCCATGGGAATTACCATCCGGGAGGTTATTTATAAATTAGGTGGTGGTATTCAGGAGAACAAACGATTTAAGGCCGTTCAATTGGGTGGTCCATCAGGAGGATGCATACCTGAACACCTGATTGATACCCCTATTGATTATGATTCTGTGAATGCAACAGGAGCAATCATGGGATCGGGTGGCATGGTGGTCATGGATGAAACCACCTGCATGGTTGACATGGCACGATTTTTTCTTGACTTCACCCAGAAAGAATCATGCGGGAAATGCACATTCTGCCGCATCGGAACTAAAAGGATGCTTGAAATACTCACCCGGATATGTGAAGGTGAGGGACAGGATGGAGACATAGAAAAACTAGAAGTACTGGCCGCCCAGATCAAAGACAGCTCGCTGTGTGGTCTGGGACAAACAGCACCTAACCCGGTTCTGACTACCCTACGCTATTTCAGAGACGAATACGAGGCGCACATAAAAGATAAGAAATGCCCCGCCCGCAATTGCAAGAAACTACTAACCTATACCGTGGTGCCTGATAATTGTACAGGCTGTACCGTCTGTGCGAAAAATTGCTCGGTGGATGCCATCATTGGAGAACGAAAGGAGGTACACTTCATCGAACAGGAAAAATGCATTCAGTGCGGTGTGTGTTATACCAAATGTAAATTTGAGGCAATCAGTATTTTTTAACCAGTCAATTGAAATAGCAAGAAGATGAATAAGTTGAATATCATACTAAACGGAAAGAAATACGAGGGCGAATCAGGTGAGACTATTCTTGCTTGTGCGAAACAGCAGGGCATCAATATTCCTACTTTGTGTCATGATCCCAGGCTTGATCCGTATTCCAGCTGTTTTATTTGTGTGGTCGAAGTTGAGGGCCTCAAAGGCTTGCAACCAGCCTGCTCAACCCTGATCCGTGAAGGCATGGTGGTCGAAACAGAAAATGAGAAAGTGCGTCTGGCTCGAAAAAATGCACTGGATCTGATCGTGAGTAATCACTATGCAGATTGTGTAGCCCCCTGTAAAATGACCTGCCCGGCCGGTGTGGATGTACAGGGATACATCTCACTCATTGAGAAAGGAATGCATTCAGAAGCTGTTGCTTTGATCAAGGAAGTGAATCCGCTGCCTGCTATTTGCGGACGTGTATGTGTGCGACCCTGTGAAGTGGCTTGCCGGCGCAACCTGATGGATGAAAACACTGGCGTAGGTATCGATTACCTGAAGCGATTTGCTGCTGATCATGATCTGGCAAGTGAGCACAAATACCTGCCTGAAGTAGCTCCCTCATCTGGAAAGAAAGTAGCTGTTATCGGGGCCGGACCAGGAGGGCTTTCTGTTGCCTGGTTTCTCCAGCAAAAGGGACATCAGGTTGATATATATGAAGCCAGTCCGAATCCCGGAGGGATGCTTCGTTATGGTATACCACCCTATCGCCTACCCAACGAACTACTTGATGCCGAAGTAGACACAGTCAAAGAACTAGGAACACAGATTTTCTATAATCGCAAACTGGGTGAAGACCTCAGTTATCAGAAAATCAAAGATAACTACCAGGCTACAGTGCTGACGATCGGTTCGCAGAAAGGGACAGGGGTTGGTTGCGAAGGTGATGACGCTGGTAATGTTTTTAGTGGTATTGACTTTTTGCGTAACATCGAAATGACCGGACAAAAACCAGATTTTACCGGCAAACGAGTAGCCGTTATAGGGGGTGGTAACACTGCAATGGATTGTTGCCGAACTGCCATGCGACTAGGTGCTGATGATGTGTCTGTGGTATACCGACGTACCGAGAAAGAGATGCCGGCCAATCCCATCGAGATTCATGAATCAAAAGAGGAAGGTATTAAATACCTCTTCCTGAATAATCCGGTTAAGATCAGCAAAGATCAGGATGGAAATTTAGCCACCATGACACTGATCAAAATGGAATTGGGTGAACCGGATGCATCCGGTAGGAGAAGACCCATCCCTATTCAAGGATCTGAATATGATCTGGAATTGGATTTTGTATTAGCCGCTATTGGTCAAAAAACTCAGGTTGGGTTCATCGATGATATCAACAAGAACTGTGACAACGGTGAATTGGTATTGAATCGATGGGGAGATATTGATGCAGACCGAAACACTTTGCAAACGGGAATTCCAAACATTTTCGCAGCCGGGGATGGTGTTACGGGTCCGGCAACACTGATTGAAGCCATTGCCCAAGCCCGTATCGCTGCCCGAAGTTGTCATCAGTATTTGAGCGGACACAGCATTGAAGCTGAAACGGCTGAGTTTATCTCGAAAAAAGACAATTTCAAAACGCAAGACCCATCAGACTATCAACAATCATTTGCTCAGCAATTACGTAATGAAATGCCATTGATTCCAGCCAATGAACGCCGCAATTTTGATGAGGTAGAACTGGGATACAGCGAAAGTGAAGCAATAGAAGAAACTACTCGATGTCTTGAGTGCGGATGCAGTGAGTATTACTCATGTGACTTAAAGCATTTGTGTGATGAATACGGAGCTGACCAAACCAATTACGCTGGTGATTATCAAGAGTATGCCGTCCGCTTTGATCACCCCTATGTCGAAATTGATAACAATAAATGCATCCTATGCAGCCGTTGCGTACGCCTTTGTAAAGATGTCGTGGGAGCCGGAGCTTTGGGCTTGGTAAACAGAGGATTTGACACTTATGTTGCGCCAGCAATGGGACATTCACTGCAAGAAAGCAGTTGCGAATCATGTGGTTTGTGTATATCGGCCTGCCCAACCGGGGCACTAACTGAAAATAAAACATTTAAACCGGGACCCGTGCAACTTGAGCAGGATGAAACCATCTGCCACTATTGTTCGGTTGGATGTAGTCTTGAACTCAACAATTTGAATGGATTTACCTGGTCGGTGAAAGGACATCCAGGCCAAATCAACACAGATGGCAATATCTGTCGATTTGGTAAATTCGGATATGCTTTCAGAAATGATCGCACCAGACTAACAACACCTTTGCTGCGGGATGGCAACAATTTCAAAGCCATATCATTTAAAGAGGCTGCCCAAATCATTAAGGCTAAAGCCGAGAATAGCGATGACAAGAAGCATTTAGTTATGGCTGGTGCCAGAATGAGTAATGAAGAATTGCTCATGATTAGACGCTTTGCACAGGATGCCCTTCATTCCAAAATATCTAGTTTTCATTACTTTAACCGATCGGATGGCTTCGCCGGGGCTGCACAAAAGAATGTGCCGTTCAGTGAATTATCCAAGGCTTCACATCTTTACCTATTTGGTACTGAGATCCATGAGAATCATGCAGTAGCCGGGTTTATGGTGAATCAAGCCAGTAAGAAAAATAGTATTCCGGTAACTTACATCAGTATACTTGAAAGCAGCAAACTGCAAGATAAAGCTGATAAGATTATCCTGCTTGATTCGTACTATTATTTCATTAAGGCTGTTTCGCATTACTTGTTGAGTCATGGGAAACAAAATGGAAAGTACCTGCAAGACCATGTCAGTGAGTTCGATGCCTATAAGAACAACTTACTGAAAGAAGATTATCAACAACTAATCACCCTATCGGGCCTCACTCAGACTGAGATAGAGCGCTTTGCTAATGCCTATAATCTAGAACATCATGCGGTAATCATCTTTGAAGACAAAGCCCTGAGCTCTGCAGAGATGATTGAGCTCAAGAATCTGGCACTGATTACCGGTAAACTCGGTAAAACAGCCAGTGGCCTGTTGTGCTTACGTGAAAAGAACAATTCACAAGGTTTGATTGATTTAGACATACCGAATACTGAAGCCGATCAGGCATTGCTTGATGGGACCATCACAAATCTGTTCATATTCGGAGAAGATCCGATCGGTACTGGTCTGAATTCTGAAGCCCTCCGTAAACAGTTGGATACAGTCGATTTTCTGGTTGTTCAAGATAGCTTCATGACCGAAACAGCAAAACAAGCAAACTTGATCTTACCCGCCGCTTTGCCTGGTGATCATTTTGGAAGTTACACCAATACCCAAAGAACCATCCAGGTTTTTGAAGGATTCCAGCATGAACAATCAGTACCCTCTACTGTTGTACTTTTGGTGAAGTTGTTGGCTGAATTTGGTTTAAATGGTCTGACCAATGAGCAAGAAGCACATCAGGATTTGCTGAAAACTATGGCAAAGCAACGATCATCTGATCAACTTAAACTGATAGAAACCAGCAATGAAGAGATGAATACTGTCGTTTTCAGTAACGGTGGTGATTGCATCAGCAAATTATTTGAAACATCTTTTGACAAAGCCTTTGGCATTCAATAAAACTGATTCACAATGAAAAACTTCCAATCAATCGACGAAATACTTGATTTTGCCATGGCAGGTGAACAGCGTGCCGTTGACCTGTATTCAGACCTGGCAGAGAACGCCAAAATTCCTGAAATGAAAACCGTATTCCTCGATTTTGCTAAAGAAGAGATGAATCACAAGGCAAGGCTTATGCAAATACGGAATGAAGGCATTTTTGCTGTTGAATCGGAAACAGTAGCCGACATGCAAATTGCTGATTACACAGGTTCTATTCAACCGGCAGAAGTTATGGATTATGCAGATGCCCTGCTCTTAGCCATGAGTCAGGAAAAAGCCGCATTTAAGTTATACAGTAAGCTGGCTGAAAGAGCACCTAACACTGAACTAAAAGCCCTGTTTCAATCATTGGCTCAGGAAGAAGCTAAGCACAAGCTTCGTTTTGAGTTAGAATACGATGAATTCGTTTTACGCGAAAACTAAAAAAAAACCCCGACGGGTCGGGGTTTTCTTTGTCCTGCAGATTTCATGCAATCGGTCCTCACGGATAAGGGCCCTGCAGGAGATTGTTTTGACTGATCAGTGCCAATAGATTACAACTATAATGCCATGCCCGTTTCAGATTAGTATATATCTGTAAACCTGCAGATTAACAAGACAGGCCCAAAAATTTATTTCCACGTTCTGGAAAGAAATGCCGCAAATTGGAGGACACACTATTATTTTGTCAAAGACCGTTATCTTAGTACTTTTGAGGCGCTCAACTCATTTTATGAATCACCAGGCAAGCAAATTACATCGTCATAGTGTCAACTGGCTTACTGCAGTAATCTCAGTAATCATTCTGAGTCAGTCCATTGACGTGCAAGCCCAGTTCATACCAACCAAGGTTGAGAAATCAAGCAATATTATTCTGCTAGACGGACAAGAGTATTACCTGCATGAGGTTATTAAAGGGCATACTCTTTATGCTATTTCTAAGGCCTATAGTGTAAGCACCAAAGTGATAGGACAGGAAAATCCAGTGGTTAAACTGGGTCAACTTAAAGAAGGTCAAGTTCTTAAAATCCCGGTAGTTGAAATCACGCAACCGGTTGAAGAAGTCGAGAAAGACCTTGACAACTACATCTATCACGTGGTTCAACCCAAGGAAACGCTCTCTGCCATTTCCAGAAAGTATAAGATCCCCGTTCAGGAGTTAATCGGGCTAAATCCTGGAGTTGAAACGGTACTTCCTATGGGGAAAGAGATCCGTATACCAAAAACCCAGATTCAACCCATCAAAGAAAGTTATCAGCCAGCTGAATCAGGTGGATTCATTTACCATAAAGTCAAAGCAAAGGAAACCCTT
Organism: uncultured Porphyromonadaceae bacterium; assembly: GCA_964444375.1. Taxonomy (GTDB): domain Bacteria; phylum Bacteroidota; class Bacteroidia; order Bacteroidales; family UBA12481; genus JABHCC01. The sequence goes on from CAYUGX010000152.1 coordinate 8,546, forward strand.
TTCAGCTTATCCCGCTTGTACGACATGTCGGTTAGAGAGATTAAGGAGGCTAATCCAGCTCTCCGATGGGGATTGACCATAGATGAGGTGATTAAAATTCCAACTGAAAATGGACAAAACTATTTTGCAGCAGAATCTACAGATAGCATCCGAATAGAATCAGTCGAGGAAAATGATCCCATCAGCACTATTGGACTTATGGATAATGGTTGTGGAGCGAAAGTGAAATTGCACAATGACACCAAATTTAAGGTGGCATTTTTACTTCCATTATTTGTGACGGCAAATGATACCTTGCACCAAAATGACACCATTCCATATCCTGTCAATGATATGTATCCACGGGCCGTTCCTTTTATGGAGTTTCTTGAAGGAGCCCTGCTGGCCATTGACTCCTTGCGTCAATCCGGATTGTCGTTGGAGGTGAGGATCTTTGATACCGAACGTGATCCCTATGTGGTCAGGAACCTGGCTACCAGTGGAAAACTGAATGACATGGATTTGCTTTTCGGACCTATCTATCCAGAAACCATTGAAATCGCATCAATTTTTTCGAGGATCCGTCGCATCCCGATGGTATCGCCTTTGTCGGCAAAAGGGGTTGGTTTAATCGATAATCCCTACCTTTTTCAGGTTAATCCTACCGAAGATTTACAACATGAACTAACGTCAATCTACCTGTCGAGGTTTTACGATAAAAACATTCTACTGGTCAAAGACACCCACGATTATAATCCCGGGACCAACAGGTACAGCTCCCATATTTACAAATATTTAACCTATAAGATCAATCCAAACGATCTTCGATACAGGCAAGTATTATTTACCGACGAAGATCGTGGAGTATCGCTTGAAGACAGTCTAGCCTTCCGACTTGAAGATGTACTCAGTTTGAATCGCGAGAACTTGGTGATTGTGTCATCAACCAATCCTGTTTTCGTTGCTGATCTCATTAATCGACTCAATAACTTGACCTTGCATTACAAGATTACCCTGTTTGGCAATCCACAATGGGGCCGGTTTGATGCGCTTCAATTGGAATCCCTATTTAATCTGAATTTACATTTTCACACCAATTTCAGCAATCCCTACGTGAATTATGCCGATTCATTAACACTCGATGTGTGCAAGAGATACCGTCTCAATTGGAATAATGAACCTACACGTTTTAGTTTCCAGGGTTTCGATGTCACGTACTATTTCATACGAGCACTGTATCTTTTCGGACCTAATATGATCAACGAGGTCGACTGCTGGCCCAACGTGCTGACTCACCCCACGCTGCAAACCAACTTCCATTTCCAAAGGGCAAACCAAAAACATGGCTTCGAAAACCAAGCCCTGTCTATCGTTCGTTACAATTCCAAAAACTTGATGAAAGAGAAAATCAGCTCGACCAAGGAATAAAGGTGGCCCGTCGACCATTTGGCCGGTTAAACAACTAAACACCTAAACAACTAATCAACTAAACAACTAAACAACTAAACAGCTAAACACCTAAACAGCTAAACACCTAAACGGTTAAACATCCCCTTAGTAGCCAAGTGTTGCGACCATCACAGCCTTAATCGTGTGCAGCCGGTTTTCGGCTTCATCAAACACGATGGAATGATCTGATTCGAATACATCCTCGGTTACTTCCATGCCATTCAAACCAAATTTCTGGAAAATTTCCTCGCCCAGAACTGTTTCACGATTGTGAAAGGCGGGTAGGCAGTGTAAAAATTTAACTTCAGGATTGCCGGTCATTTCGAGCACATCCATATTAACCTGGTAAGGCCTCAATAAATCTATCCGGCTTTTCCATGCATCATCCTTTTCACCCATTGAGACCCATACATCCGTATAGAGAAAATCACAGCCCTCTACAGCTTGCTGAACATGATCTGTAATCATGATGTCGGCACCGGTATTCTTAGCAATCTCTTTGCATTCTTTTACCAGGTCAGCTGATGGCTGAACTTCTTTGGGTGCAGCAATGCGCACATCCATACCCATTTTTGCTGCTCCCACCAATAAAGAATTTCCCATGTTGTTGCGGGCATCACCTAAATAACAAAAAGCAATCTCTGTTAAGGGTGCATTGGCATGTTCAATCATGGTCATGAAATCGGCCAATACCTGCGTGGGGTGAAATTCATTGGTCAAGCCATTCCAGACCGGCACATTTGAATAGGTGGCCAATTCTTCAACTGTTGACTGGGCAAAACCACGGTATTGAATTCCATCATACATTCTGCCTAAAACCCGGGCAGTGTCTTTCATAGACTCTTTGTAGCCGATCTGGGATCCAGAAGGGCCCAAATAGGTCACATGTGCTCCCTGATCATATGCAGCTACTTCAAATGCGCAACGAGTACGAGTAGATGCCTTTTCAAAAATCAGGGCTATATTCTTACCACTCAGTGTTTGTTTTTCATAGCCGCCGTATTTGGCCGCTTTTAAATCGAGTGATAAATCAATCAGAAATTCAATCTCTTTCGGGGTGAAGTCGAGCAACTTCAAAAAACTCCTATTGCGTAAATTAAACATGAGTATTGGTATTTATTGTTTGTACTTATTCAAATCATTATCATCATATTCCATGGTAATCTTGCTGCCGTAACTCTTATCCTGAAGCTTAAAAGCCTCTGTAATAATGGCCTTATGTCCACCTTGTTCGATGAATTGTAAACAAGCCCTTATTTTCGGTGCCATACTGCCCTCACCGAACTCACCCGACTCAAGATATTTCTTGGTATCGGTATAATTCAGGAATTCCATTTTTTCCTGGTTGGGTCTATTGAAGTTACGGTAAATAAATGGCACATCCGTCAGGATATAAAACTCATCGGCTTGAATTCTTGCGGCCAACAATGAAGAAGCCAGATCTTTGTCAATAACAGCCTCAGCAGCTCGAACGTCACCGGCCTCATCAAAATAAACCGGGATCCCACC
>CAYUGX010000153.1:0-11467 GCA_964444375.1 uncultured Porphyromonadaceae bacterium
TTTTGTGCCTAAATTTATCGGTCCAAAACGGTCAACGTATTTCAGTCGAGGACAGGTGGATTTTCAGGTGAACATTCCTTGGGATTTTTCGTATAAATAATTGAGAATAGAAATAGGGGCTATGAAATTGTTCTATTATGTTGTGGTTATGACCATATTGGCTGGATGCTGGTCTTGTGGAACGTTGAAAGTTGTAACTACTGGTTCACAGGATGAAAAGGTAACTACGGCATTGGAAGCAGATTCATTGCAATATGAATTGATCGTTTTGGATGCCGGCTTCACTTCCTGGTTTCAAACCAATCGCAAGCCGGAATGGTTTTATACCCAAAATTATCTTGAGAACTGGAATACACGATATGTTGCTGCCTGGAACGAAAAAGTCATGAATCAACGCTTTCAACGATTGAATTCTGATAATCCCTTTATTGAAGAGATAGACTACCGATCAGGAATTGACTATGGGTTAAAACTGAACCATACATTGTTCCATTATTTTAAATATATCGAAGAAGACTGGGGCCCGGTTCTCTCCTATATACCACGACGCAAGTAATTCTTACTGGTTTCCGCAACTAAAGACCTGGCAGAAATTGCAGCATAAGCCACAGTGTTTGCATTTGGCTTCATCGATCGCGGGGGCGCTGTAATGATCTTTTTGGGTGACGGCATCTACCGGACAGGCCGTGACTACCGGGCAGGCGTGATTCTTCGGACAGTGTTCTTCTTTGATGTTAATGGTTGTCATGTCTTCTATTCTTTTTTTGCGGGGACAAAAATAGTAATAATTTACAAATCTAAATATATAGATAAGTAATTTATTATGCGCTATAGAGTTCGTTTTGACAGCTGGGGCAGAAGGCTTGATCTTTTTGGTCTATATCCTCAACATAGGTACTTGACAACATCACGCAGGTTGGGTTGTGGCAGTGAATTAAGCCAAAGGTGTGTCCCAATTCATGGATCACCACTTTTTTGAAGCGATCGAGCAGGAGAGCTTCATTCTTTATCATGCCGTACTGCTCATTGCGAAGACGATATAAAGAGGCTACGCCTGATGTGCCGTTCAAGGCACCCTGGCCGAAAATATAGGTTAAGATGGGTATAAACAGATCGATACGGAACAGGCCGATCTTTTTAAGATGTTTGGGTGAACTGATTGATTCGATATGTTGCAAAATACCATTTGCATTGTATTGCCGTCTATCCGGGTCGTAAAAAGTGCCCAAATCGAGTCGGTCTTCCACGAGGTCAACAGGTACATGAATCTGAGCTGAAACAGCATTGGAAAGGTCTTCAAGAAATTCCTTCTCGAAAGGTCCGTGAGAAATCAATAAAATATTCTTCCCCTTCAATGCTCTTTACTTTGCTTGCTTCAGTTCGTACTTCTTTATTTTGTTATATAGCGTCACCCTGTCAACTTTCAGCGCCTTGGCCGAGCGGGATATATTCCATTTATACTTATTTAGTATCCTCAACATGTGAGCTTTTTCAAGATCTTCAAGGCTTTCGATCGAACTGGCTACGGTCTCTTCATCCAAGGGAAGGTCTTTGAGTCTAATTTCTTTGTCATTTCCGATCACAATGGCTCTTTCGATCATATTTTCCAATTCTCGTACATTGCCTGGATAATCGAATTCTTTAAGACGGTCAAGTGCAGCAGGATTGATCGGAATTGCATCTTTGCTCATAGAAGTACAGTACTTCTGAATAAAGTGATTAACCAACAAGGGGATATCTTCAGTTCTTTCGCGTAAAGGAGGCACTTCAATGTCCACCACGTTCAAGCGATAAAACAAATCTTCCCTGAAACTGCCTTCTTCAACCAACTTTTTCAGGTTTCTATTCGTTGCACAGATAACTCTGAAATCTGAGGTTATTTCCTTATTGCCACCCACTCTGACGAAAGTTTTGGTTTCAAGCACACGAAGCAATTCGATTTGCATTTTCGGTGATATGGTACCAATCTCATCGAGGAATATGGTACCCCCGTCTGCCATCTCAAAACGACCTTTACGGTTGTAGGTAGCCCCAGTAAATGCACCTTTTTCGTGGCCGAACAACTCACTTTCTAACAGACTCTCAGTGAGGGCTCCGCAGTGTACGCTGACCAGTGGAAAAAACTTGCGATGGGAATTCGCGTGTATGGCACGGGCGAATAATTCCTTACCGGTGCCACTCTCACCAGTGATGATTACCGGGGAATGTGATTGGGCTACACGTTGAACATCCTTCAATGCATTCACCATGGTCTCACTACTTCCAATGATGTCTTCCACATTCTCAAGGGCAACCATTTTCTCCCTGAGCGCTTCATTTTCGGCTTTCAATGATATTTGGTTTGCCGCATTGCGAATCAGGTTTGATAAATCATCCGGATCGAAAGGTTTTGTGATGTAATCATAGGCACCATCCTTGAGAGCTTGAACAGCCGTTGTAACCGAGGCAAATGCTGTCATTATAATGACGATAGAATCCTTGTTTTGGGTTTTGATTCTTTGATGCATTTCAAGGCCATCCATGCCTGGCATTTTTATATCTGCTAGGATAATGTCAAAATCCCGCGAATCGAGTTTGGATAAAGCCTCTTTGGCATCTTTTGCGCTATCAACTTGATAGCCGTCAGCAATGAACCAATTATAGAGTGAATCCCGTACTGATTCTTCATCATCAACAATTAATATTGCCATGATCTTTTGTTTTACATATTTGCTAGTGGAAAGTTATCTCGGTTGCAAGGGTAGGCTAATTGATATCGTTGTTCCTTTATCCAGCGTTGACTCTACTGTGATTTTACCATTATGAGTCTGGACTATCCCGTGAACTACTGCCAATCCCAGACCTGTTCCAGCTGTTTTATGTTTTGCTGAGAAGAATGGCTCAAATATGTGAGGCAGATCCTCTTCTGGGATCCCCACACCGTTGTCCCATATATCAAGTGTTATGGAGCTCTTGTCTGGGTTACTGGTACGCATAATGACTTCCCCATTCTCGGATATAGCTTCTGATGCATTAAGTAGTATTGCTATACAAGCCTGTTTGATCTGGTTCTCACTACACATGATTGAATCCGATATTGCGTCAAAGCGAGTACTAAAATCAATGTCTGAAATTTCCATCTGGTGCTCCATCAGCAAATATGCTTCTTGAAGTATCTGATGCATATGAGCAGTTTTGAAACCCAACTGGTCTTTTCGTGAGAAATCCAGAAGACCCTTCACAATATCGCCACATCTCTTGGTCTCGGTTTCAATCACCTCCAGGTGTTTTAATACCGATTCCATAGCCGATTCATCCACCTCTGGTTTGGATAAGAGCTTCTGCACCAGTTTGGTATAGGTCAATATTCCGGATAGAGGATTATTTATTTCATGGGCCACTGAAGATGAAAGTTTACCGAGTGAAGCAATCCGTTCAACATGGATCAATTCATTTTGCATGGCTGAAATCTCTTCAGACTTTTTCTGAACCTTATATTCAAGTTGATTTGACCAGTTCGTAAGTTCACTGGAAGCTTGCTCAAGGTTATCAAGCATCTCATTGAAGGCATTTGAGACCAGCTTAATGTCGTACAATTGTCTCTGTTTTACCTGCAATCGCATTTTAGTATTCCCATGGGCAACAGCCTCACTGGCTTTGATGATGTCGTGAAGCGGAGCCTTGATATTCCGTCGAGTGAATAAAACAAGAAATAGGGCAAGAAAGAGAGTGATCAATAATGCCATTACCGAGAAATCTCTTGACGAAGCCTGGACTGTACTGTCAAGCTCATCCAGTGGAATCCTCATCACGATTGAACCAAGAATGTCATCGCTTTCCTGATGGGCATGGCAGGCAGCGGTATGGCAAGAAGGCTCATTTAGGATTGGTGCCCTGATTAGCATCAGTCGATGATCATAAACTTTATTGCTCATCTGGCATTCATCATCCAAAGAAACTATTTTATAAGATTTTTCGGTTCTCGGAAACAGTCCATCCAGAGAGCCATGACACTCCAGGCAGTTGGGATTGCTATGATGTAGGGTGTCATCACCAAAAGAAGAGTAGGCCAGTCTTCCATCTCGATCGTAAAGATTAACATCCTCAATCCCTGGCATTGTATTGATTATATCCAGGGTATTCTCCAGGGAGGTCCTGTCATTTTTCAGCATGGAGAAATACAAAGCCCCTTCAACAATTGAACTGATATTATTTCCACAACGTAGACACACCTCGTTCAGGTGGGACTGATTGACCGACCTGAAAATGAGTCCAAAGGCTATAAAAAACAAAGCCGAAAGAACGGTGATGGTAATGATCACCTGACCATAGATCGAGGATCTGAATCTGAAGAAATTTGATTTGATGGGTACCCATTTGTTCCGGGCAGGGGTATTTTCTTTTTCTCTTGTCATCAATATGTGTTTTAGGTTTGGCAATGGAAAACACCCCTACCAAGATAATAAAAACAAGCTAATAATAGCTTAGGTATCTAGGTTTCATTGAGAAAGGCCTCCTGAAAATCACTCCATATCTCACCGGGCAATTCAGCCAATGTATCTCCCTTTAATTCACCACCCTCCTGCAGTGCATAGCTAGCCATTTCAGGTGTATGCCGGGCCATGGATTTTGCGAGGAAGTCTTTAAATCTTTGCAACTCCTTATATATCCAGGTGCTTGCTTCTTCTGCCAGGTAATAGGATTTTGTATCCTGAGTCCAATTATCTGGTTTTATCTTATAGATCCAATAGTTCTGGTAAGGATCCTCACGCAACACTTCATGATTCTCATTTAGCAAGGGGTTAATTTCAATAACCTCTCCGGATATGGGCGCTTTGAGGGTCAGGGTTTTATCCTGATGCATGATTTCTGTGAGTAACTCTCCCTTTTTGAGGCTATCACCGGCTTGTACCAGGCGATTAAAGTTCACTTCCCCTGTCACATTCTGGAGCAAGCTATCCATACCGACTTTTGCCACACCTGAAGGTTCAAGATAGGTCCAAGTGTGATTCTTGCTGTAAAAGATTCCCTGAGGGAGTTTGAGTAGTTTCTCAGACAATACATCAATCGAGCGTTTAATGGCAGGTGCCATTTTAACCGGTTTAGAAGCTAGTCTCCAGAAGGCGATCAATATGATAAGATAGCCGATTACAAATAGATATTCGGTTCCTTTTGTATCAAATATGTCTATTGCGCTAAAGCTTTCCATGATTTTTCCTTTTTAGTTACGTCATCAATATGTCTTGTTTTTCCTTGGCTAACCCATGAGGGTGATTCACTAAATACAGGCATTCTTCGTGCAATCCATCTGAAAACCAATATTTGCATGAGTATTACCGCTACACTGACTACTATTTCCATCCACGATGGAAAATGAAGACTATCACTATACCATTGGTAGGCGATGGTAGAAATATTCATTCGATTCAGGATAATCCCAATCATAGTCACCACAGCAGCTATTCTGACAAGCCTCACATTGCTGTTTCTGTAAGCATACATAAACAGAAAGCAGGGGAGGGCAACGAATCCAATCATCTCTAATAAGTACCAGTACCCATAGGGTGTATTCAGATAGCTGAGGTTTTTTCCATGGATGAAAACCAAGACCTGCAGGAATAAATAGACAAACATAGCCACTGAGCATATCCTCGACAGGCTTAGCACAATATTTTTGTGTGTATTTATATGCAAGGCAGACATGATCTTTTTGAATGATTTCTGGCTGATTGATTCAGCAACTATAACCAGGGATAGACCTGCAAAAATACTGGAAACAAAGAACAGGATGGGTATGAATTCAGAATACCATAAGGGATGAATTTTGGGCTTTGCCATTAAGAATAATGCACCTAGACCCGACTGATGTAGTGTCGATAGAGCTATTCCGAAGATTACGGCTCCGAGGGTAAGTCGTGAAACTGTCTTGCGTAGTTTCTTCCAACCTGCCCACTCCGAAACTGCGGGTAAGAATTCGAGAAACTCAGCTATCATATATAATATGAAATGCCAGGCCACCAGAAACAGTACCGAGCTTAATCCAAATGAATTACCAATGATTGGATTGATCACTTTCCAGGGTCTTCCCAGGTCAAGCAGTAGTGCTCCGGCATAAAACACATAGGCCAATAGGCCATACAATACTGTCGGCCTGACGATGGGTCGGTATTTTTCGAGGCCGATAATATAGACCATAAAGGTCACTACATAAGCTCCTCCTGCAAATGCCACACCAGTGATCACATTGAAGTTAATCCACAGTCCCCATGGACGCTCTTGCGATGCTTCTGCAACTGATCCTAAGCCGTTCGCAAATCTGAAAACCAGTATTACTGCAGCCGTCAAAATTATTACAGCAGAAATAACGTTGAATGGCGTTATAATTTTCCCTTTTGGTTTCAATTCCTCAACCAGGAATTTTATAAATCCTTGTTTGCTTGATTCTCTCATGATTATTCTTTTACTTTTTTTAGCGTCTTATTTTCTTTTGCTGCCTTATTGAGCCCCAAAAGAAAGACAGGCCATAAGGTTAAAACTACGGGTACAGAATACAAGAAGGTCTTGTTGTGTTCTGGATAGGCTGTTTTTCCTAGATCAGTTCTAAAACCCAGGTCCTCAAAAGGCACTGGCGACAAATAAAGATATCCGGTGCCCCCAACCTCGTGTTCACCATAAATGTGATGGTAGTATCGGTCGGGTTCGGTGTATATTCTTGTTCGGGCGATCTCGAGGAGATCTTTCCTTTTTCCGAAAGTCATTGCTTCGCCTCCACAATTCTCAACACATGAGGGTATTTCTCCTTCGCGCAAACGGTCAATGCACATTTGGCATTTTTGGATTTTCGGATTCGCACTATGGTAGTCGAATTTGGGTACATCAAACGGACAGGAAATCATGCATGATCGGCACCCCATGCACTTTTCTTCTCGCCAGATAATAGGGCCTTTCTCAGTTTTTTTCATAGCCTGGGTCAGGCAGGCTGAGGCGCAGGCTGGCTGCATGCAATGCATACACTGCTTTTTGACGTATAACGGCTCATCCTCGGTTCCGTATTGGTTGACGGCTGTCCATTGATCCACCGACGTTTTTCTGATTTTCACATCGTAGTCTTCTGGGGGTTCTTTCAGGCCATTTGTTTCTGAACAAGCCCACTCACAACTGCGACATCCGACACACTGGGTGATGTCTACTAGAACGCCATAGAATTCAGTCTTGCCCTTGCTCGAATTGTTTGAAGCCATGCCTTTGCCAACGGTTAATGTGGCGCCAACTAGCCCGAGTGTTTTTAAAAAGTCTCGTCTTAAAATACTCATAATTATGTGTTTAGTTTATTCTTGTTTATCGATGAAGTTGGTTTGGAATTCTTCCCAAATTTCAGGCCCGCATTCGGTGAGAATGCCGTCTTTTAATTCACCACCTTCTTGCAGAACAAGGCCTGGTTGGCTTTGAGAGCTAAGTGAGGTTGCCAGAAAATCTTTAAAGCGCAAAAACTCTTCTTTTAGCCAGCTTACGTAGTTATTACCCATCAATAATTCCTGAATTTCCATTTTCCAGTTGCTCGGTTCGATTAAATAAACCCAGCCATCTGTATAAGGAGAATTATTGATCAATTCTGGGCTTTTTTCTACGGCAGGATTATTCTCCTGGATAATTCCACTCACTGGTGAATAGACACTTATCCTTTTACCTTTTTGAGCGACCGTCAGAATTTTCTCCCCTTTTCTAACCCGTTCTCCCGGCAGTTTCATCCTAACCCGGGTTAATGGGCCTGTGGCGTGCTGAAGAAAATCGTCGATGCCGATTTTCACATGGCCGTTCTCATTCATGAAAGCCCACATGTGACTTTTATTGAAAAACAGGCCCTTACGCAATTTAATAAGCTTCATATCGAAAACTGGGGTACTGGCTTGTACGTAACTGGGCACTGCCGCTTTTCTCGCTCCCAGAATTACAACAATGAAATTGATTAACAGACCTAAAACCACGAACAAGCCAATAGCGATTGCCAGAAACTTCTGCACTGCATAAGTATTGCGAGGTGGTTTTGACCTAATCTCAGAAATGAATAGAGCGTTCATATTTGCCCGTTTTTCATTGTAGACGATATCATCGAAGCCCAAGGCCACCAGGTTTTGCTGTCCCGTTGTGACAACCCATTGCAGAAAGGCCACAACCGATTCTTTTCGCTGGTTTTTTTCAGATAGTGAATAGATGTTTCTATAGAGTTCGGGCGGATACTTTCCAATCCATACCCCTCGGGTAAAAGCGCTATAATTGTCATAGATTTCTTCAACCGGATCAATCATCCCATTGCTGTTTTTGTCGATCGGTAACAGCACCACCTCATTTACAAACTCCTGTTCACTTGGATCCAGGATCGCTGACATTTTGCAAAATCCAATGGCATAGGGATTTGAGCTTACCGTATTTATGATGGATTCTTGTTGGTCTTGAACCAGTAGATCATCAGGATCTTCTTTATTCATCAATAAGGCAATACTGGTTTTAACAGCCGGATCATCCTCCACGACCAGATTTATGGGAGTATCAAGGGAATTTCCAGCTAGGCTACCCCATGTCATGTTTTGACCAGAATCAACCAGCATACGAAGCTGTTGTTTTGTAACACCTTGTTTTTTTAACAGGTTAATCAGTGGATTTTCGGGATGAATGATGGCCACAGTTATCTCTCTTCCCAGGATTAATTGAACCAGATCTTGATCAAGTAGATTACCTGTACCGTCGTATCCAATTCGGATGTTGGTGCCCCGCGGTAAAATGTCATCCTGGTTAACAGAGGCTGTGGAGGCTACATGTATGTCAAGCCTGGGATGCTTGCTTTCAAATTCAGTAGCCCATTGAGTCGAAACGTCCATAAGTTCAGGAGCGCTAATAATGTGGATGGATCCTTTGAGCTCCTCAACCGGAGGACTTTCTTCTTGGTTCAGGTTTGGCTGCGCAAAGCCAAAAACAGAGAACAGGAAGCAAATGACAATGACGCTGAAAGTTTTCATATTATAATGTATTTGTTGGTTTCGTGCTTTACATCGCTGATTGCTTTCCAAATACAATGCCAAGGCAGAAAAATCGTATGTAACAGACAGGTTATGAGGATATTAATTGAGTGGGTGATTAATATTTCAACAGAATGGATTGTTGAAAAATTAAACAGAGCGAATCATAGGACTCTGAAAATATCAGAATATCAATATGATACACCCAAGTGATGAATTATTATACAGGTGATGAAAATTACAACACTCCCATATTAGAAAGGGGTGAAAGATCGTCGCTAAAAGTTGTCTTGGAATACAGTTTCACCTGCTTGATCGCTGATTTCCAGATAGTCAACAGCTCCATGGCCCCTGAAGAAATACTGCCAGGTCAAGATACGACCCATCTTGTGTTTGAACTCGGTCTCAAAAGAAAGTGTGTCATTGAGAAAAAGTTGCAGCTTGTTATCGTGAACAGATCCCCTGATCTCTTGCCAGTCAGAATAGTTGCGGCCTAAAGCACTCAAGTCGTTTCTTTGACCGCCCAGGATCTTATCGCCAATTACTACGCTCATATTTTCGGCACAACCTGGCTTACAAAGGGTCAGATACACACCTCCATTTTCTGCATAGATGTAAATTGAGATGGTTTGACAATAAAACTGTCCACTTTGTGTGGGGTTTTTAATCCGGGTTTTAAAAGTGAACTCATCAGCAGATACACCAAAATCTTGACTTCGAATATAGCTCACATAGTATTCTGACAGGCTGGTATCAGCCTTGAATTCGTTCAGTATTGTCGGATTAGCATATAAAACTCCATCATTATAAATCTCTTCAGTTTCAATATATACAGGAATTACATCAACAGGTTTCTGCCTGTACAAACACAACCAGTCTGGGTATTCGAGATAGACCGGATGAGTTAATGCAATCGAATCGTTCAAGATCAGTTTGGCCTGATGGATTCCTGGGTAATAATAGGTGCTTGTTAGTACATGCTCATTTTCAGATACTGGAAATCGTTCAAGCGCATTCCATGACAATTGAATAAAGGCACTATCGCATTTCACATCTGAGAGATCATAATTAAAGACAACAGTCAAAGGCACCCTAGATCCTACAATCTTATTCAGGCTGAATTGTGCTTTGTCAAAAGTGCTTGAATCTTTGGTTGACAGGATCTTCTGTGCCAACAGAATCGAGAGAATTGCAACGACTGTTACTGTTCCCAGAATGCGCAGTCGTTTCGCCAGTATAGGCTTGTTGTGCAACCACTTTGTATTACTGAAATGGTTGGACTTTTGCGTAACCTTACTGACCTTAAAAGCACTCCAGCTCTCAAAATCAACATATTGGCACAATATATCCAGGGTGCTCACCCTTGGCATGTATTCATTGTTGTGCGTCCAAATCCTTTTGAGTGTACTCAGGCTGATCTGAGTTTTTGTTTTTAGAAAGACCGAGTCGATTAAGAAGTCAAAATCACGCTGTGTCAGCTCCTGATCCGCTGACCATCCATGCAAGACACGGATTCTTTCAAGTAAATCATCAAGGAGTTTAAATTCATCCGAATTCATCAGATTTTCAATTCTTAGCACCTAAATATACGACCTTTTTACTTCCACTTTTTAATGAACGTGAAATGAATGGGTATTGATTCTGGTGTGGGTGTTCTCTTCGATGTGATTGCCTTTCTTTTGATATAAATTAATCAATAAGTCATGGAAAAGAGTCAATTGAAATCAATCATCCTCCTGATGGTCATCTTGCTGATGGGAAAAGGAGTACAAGCTCAGCAAGCAGAGAGCCTGCTGTGGTTTGCAGGTGCGACAGACAGAATTTATGGGTCGCCGGTGATCTTCGGTGACAAAATCTTTGTGGGTAGTATAGATGGCCGACTGCATTGTATTGATAGGGAAACTGGCCGAAAATACTATCAGGTCGATATGGAAGGTATCATCAATTCTACTCCCATTGTATATCAGCAAACAATCATTTTTGTGGCTGGTAATGATTTGGTTTGCTTCGATCCTGAGGCCATTGAAGAGGTGTGGAGATACTCTTCAGGTTCTAATGATGACCCCGAGCAATTTGACGAATGGGACTACCATCATTCATCACCGGTTTTACACGACGGTCAGATTTATCTTGGATCAGCAACAGGTTTTTTATTGGCAATCAACCCAGAGACTGGTCAGCTGATCACTTCCTGGGCCACCACAAACAATGCTCCCATCCGAACACCGCCTAGCTTCGATGGCAACACAGTCTATTTTGGCGACTGGGCCGGGAAAATCTATGCCCTTGACTTGCAAAGCTCCAGTTATCTTTGGGCGGTCAATACTTATACCGGGCAATCATATGAAAACTACGCTGGAATTCTCTCGCATATTGAGATTGGTGAGAATCTGATCTACTATGGAGCTCGAAATCACATCATAAAGGCACTGCGGAAATCAAACGGCCAGACTGCCTGGGCATATACGAGTCCA
>CAYUGX010000154.1:0-11443 GCA_964444375.1 uncultured Porphyromonadaceae bacterium
TCTTGCCTGAAAGCCCTCGATACCTGGTGAAAGCAGGTCAGGATAAAAAAGCATTGCGCATCCTGACGAAAATCGGGGGAGATGACTTTGGTAATGAAACACTGAAAAACATAAAAAAGAGTTTGACAGGGGTAAGTACCGTTACTTTTAGAGAAGTATTTAGCCGGGCTGTCAGGCCTGCAGTAATGGTTGGAGTCGGTTTGGCCATATTCCAGCAATTTTGTGGGATCAATGTGGTGTTCAATTATACCTCAAATATTTTCGAATCGGTCGGGGCCAGCCTCGATCGGCAATTGTTTGAGACCGTGTCAATCGGAATTGTTAACCTGGTCTTTACACTGCTTGCCATGCTCCTGGTTGATCGTCTTGGTCGTCGTCCGCTTATGTTAATCGGATCAGCCGGTCTGGCCATTCTCTATCTGGTTCTTTCTACACTACTTCGAATTCAAGCACCTACCGGATGGATATCACTCTTTGTTCTGCTGGCCATCGCAACCTATGGTTTATCTCTGGCACCCGTTACATGGGTGCTCATATCCGAGATTTTTCCTAACCGGATACGTGGTCAGGCTTCATCAATGGCAGTGGTATCTTTATGGGGAGCGTATTTCATACTTGTACTTACCTTTCCAGTCTTGGCTAAAAACCTGGGCACCCACGGTCCTTTTTATCTGTATGCAGGGATCTGTGTGGTGGGCTTCATTTTTGTTGCCATGCGTGTGAAAGAAACCAAAGGACAAACCCTTGAGGAACTTGAAAAAACCATGAGAAACACACCGAAGAAAGGCTTGTGATTGCTCTTGAGCCGAAGGATATCCAATTGGATGTCAACCGCAGGCAAGCCACTGTATGTGCGGGATTTTGAGTTTGTGGGTGAAGAGCCCACCCATCTCTATAAAGTGCCCCTAGGGCTTTAATCGTTCATGAAGCAGTAGAGACCATTAAATCCACGTAAGAACAGGTCTTTTCCAATAATGACAGGAGAGGCATGGAAGGTATCCTCAATTTCATTCATGGCAAGCAATTCAAAACTGTCACCTCCTTTTATGACGGCTACTTTGCCATCAGCTGCAATGTATATTCTACCACCTCCTCCTGTAGGTGATGAGTACAGGTTGCCTATACCTTCAATATTTACTTTGCTATATAAAACCGTTCCTGATTTCGCGTCAAGGCAGGTCAGAAATCCATTGTTATTTCGTAAAAAATATAGTCTGCCATCCATGATCAAAGGATTGGGTGTATACGGTGTATCCTGATTGTACTCCCACAGCATGGCTGCCGAGCCCACTACATTGCCTTTTGCTCGCTTCAGATCAATGGCTTGCAATGCTGTTCCCCTGAATCCGCTCATCAGATACAGAATTCCATCGCTATAGACCGGATTGGGTATGACATTTCGGGTAAGACCACTAGATTCCCAAAGCAGGTCTCCGTTTTGCAAATCGTACGACCGTACTTTACTGGTGGCTGAAGTAATGAGCTGTGCTTTCCCGCTTACCTCCACAATGAGTGGTGTAGACCATGATGTGCCTTCTTCACGCGACATTTTCCAAATCTCATCCCCTGTTTTTTTATCTAAAACTGTGACAAATGATTCCCCTTCATGATCCCATAAGACCGCTAGTTTATCTTGATATAAAGCTGGAGAACTTCCCTCGCCAAAACTCATGTGTTTCTCCATTTGTCCCCAGTCTTTTTCCCAAACGATCTGACCTGAGAAATCCAGACAATACAGTCCGCGTGATCCAAAGTAGGCATAGATCAATTCTCCGTCAGTCAATGGTGAATTTGAAGCCCACGATCCCAATTTATGTGTGCGTTCTTCTGGCATTTCCTTTTTGACGGTTGTACTCCATTTGATCGTACCAGTGGATTTATTGACTAATATGACTTGAAATTCATGGATTAGATCAGTCTGGTTTGGTGACATAGCCCGACGACCCCTTCCTCCATTTTCTTCTTCTGTTTCCGCTTCTCTTGGTCCTTTTTCTTCAGTGGCAACGGCTGTTGTCAGGATAATGTGATCATTCCAAATAATCGGTGTAGAGTGACCGGTTCCCGGAATGTCGGTAAACCATTTCAGTCGGTTATCCATGTCAAATTCGACCGGTGGATCTGCTTCAATAGCTGCTCCTGTATGCATCATGCCCCGCCAGCTCGGCCAGTTTTTGTCTTGTGCTTGTCCGGTTACAGAAAACAGAGAAATTGCTGTCATCAGCAGAACCATGTTGATCAAGTATTTCATAGCTTTGGGTTTTATATACGGCCCGAAAAGATAATAAATTTATCACGACAACCTAAACACTTGACAACAATGAAAACCAGAAAATTCATCCTTATCGCCTTGGCCACTCTTTTCTTGACATCGTGCAATCAACAAATAGAAGAACCAAATGTCTTGTTCGTGTCTATTGATGACCTAAACGATTGGATCGGTTGTATGGGTGGGCATCCACAGGCCAGGACGCCAGCTTTAGATACTTTTTCTGAAGATGCTGTTCGTTTTGATCATGCCTATTGTACAAACCCGGCATGCAACCCGTCTAGAACATCAATTATGACTGGACTGGCTCCCCATACCTCCGGAGTGTATTCGAATTATCAAGACTGGCGAGAAGTTATCCAGGAACACACCACTATCGGGCACTATTTTCGAGATAATGGTTATTATTCTGCCGGGGCTGGTAAGATTTTTCATTATCATATGATAGACAGTAGTTGCTGGGATTCGTACTGGCCATCACAAAAGAGGAATATGCCGCAAGAGTATCTACCGCAAAACCATCCGGCAGGTGATGAAGAAGCCAAGAAAGAGTATCAAACGATCAACATGCCCATATTCAAAAACATGTACAAGATGTTTGACTGGGCAGCTCTGGATATTCCGGATTCTCTGATGGGAGATTATCAGTCAGTAGAATGGGTGTCGAAGCAATTGAAAAAAGAACACGAAAAGCCCTTTTTTCTAGCCTGTGGCATATACAGACCTCATGCACCCTGGTATGTGCCAAGAAAATATTTCGATCTTTTCCCACTGGACGAAGTTGAACTGCCAGAGGTGTTAGAAACAGACCTGGACGATCTGGGTGATCGGGTGGTGGATATTGCACATCGGTCAGGTAATTATCACAAACATGTCGTTGAGGCAGACCAGTGGAAAGCAGGTGTTCAAGGGTATTTGGCATCGACTGCCTTTGCCGACGCTATGTTTGGAAGGCTTATGCAATCGCTTGACGAGAGTGATTATGCTGACAATACGATAGTAGTCGTTTGGAGTGATCATGGCTGGCAATTGGGGGAAAAAGAACATTGGCGCAAATTTGCCTTATGGGAGAATGTGTTGCAGACGGTGCTAATGATTCGGGTACCTGAAGGTGTGAAAACGCTTCCAGGAGGTACCAGCCAGAAAGGAGCCTGCGTGCGCATGGTATCTACGCAAGATATTTACCCAACCCTGGTTGATTTGTGCGGACTGCCAGTCAATCCTGATATCGATGGTCGCAGTTTGCTGCCCTTGCTGAGCGATCCGGTAGCAGAATGGAATTATCCGGCTATCAGTTCCTATGATTTTGGAGAGTTTTCTGTAAGAACTGAGGGATGGCGCTATACCATTTATATTGATGGTAGTGAAGAATTGTATAATCATGCAACGGATCGCGCTGAATGGTACAATTTAGTCGATGTAGCAGATTATTCAAGTCAATTAGAGAAAATGCGAGGTATGGTACCCACAAATCCTGCCCCCCTGGTAAAAACCGCTGAAAAGCTTTTACCGCATCACGATCCCCCATTCAGAACAAAGCAAGAATATAAAGACTGGCTGGCTCATGGTAAGGATAACACCTGGCGAATCGCTACTTATTGGAATAATGAATAGGTATCGGTCATGCCGACCAGAATTTTAAGCAACTCCCGAACCGCTGGTACATCATCAATATAATAGCGTGCATTCGTAGTTTTGGTCCCTACCTTAATGGTATATGCTTCATCCGGTAGGGCATTAAAAGTAAACTCATCGGTCCAGTCGTCACCGATGGCTAACATGAAATCAAAGGCTTCTGTCCCCATTTTATTGAGGGCAGCCCGACCTTTGTTAATGCCTGCATTTTTTATTTCAATCACCTTATCCCCATCCATGATCTCAAGGTTGAGGTTAGCAACAAAACTCTTCAGGTCGTCTTTGAGCTCCCAGGCCCGTTGTTTACCCAGATCCAGGTCAGCATCACGGTAATGCCAAACCAGCGAGTAATTCTTGTATTCAATAAAGGATCGAGGAGTACGTTCAACATAATTCGTGATCACTGGTTCAATCATATCCATCCATTCTTTATCAATCTGGTCATTCATCTCCCAGTCTTTCTTAGGATTTTTTACCCAAACCCCATGTTCGGCAATGAATGCAAGTTGATCATAATCTGAGAACCATTTTGACAAGGTTTCTTTATCTCGGCCACTAATAATGACAACCGTGTTTTTCACATCAGCGGTTATTGCTTTTATGATGCTATACAGTTCATCGTTAGGAATGGCTTTTTGAGGATCTTTATGAAAGCCAGTTAGCGTACCGTCATAGTCGAGAAAAATGATTCGATTCTGGGCCTCAGCATACCGTTGAGAGATGGATTTAATAAAGCGAGATGAAACTTTCTTCGTGAAACTCGACTCTTGTAATTCTTTAACCTCCATGATGCCAGCAATGAAATCATTTGCCCAGCGTTCTTCATTGTAAACCTTGAGCCGCTTCTGCATGACCTGGTTATTCTCTATCTGTTCGGCCTTCGGGAGATTTAATGCACAATGCAGGGCAATGGCCATATCATCAGCGTTGTGCGGATTAACAATCATGCATTCTCCCAATTCTTTAGCTGCTCCGGTCATCTCACTCAAAATAAGCACTCCAGTTTGATCAGTACGACAAGCAAGATATTGCTTGGCCGCCAGGTTCATGCCGTCTCGATAAGGGGTGATCAAGGCCACATCGGCCTGTCTGAAAAGATCAACGGATTCATTGAATTCGAGTTTGCGATAAAAATAACCTATAGGCATCCAGCCGATGGTTCCAAATTTGCCATTAATGCTGCCGACTAAGGCATCCAGTTCGTGTTTCAATTCAAGGTAATTCTCAACACTCTCTCGTGAGGGGATAACAAATAAAAAGAGACTCACTTTGCCCTGGTATTCGGGGAAACTCGTCAGAAAATTTTCAAAAGCTTTAATCCGGTCGGGAATACCCTTTGTATAATCAAGACGGTCAATGGAGAGAATCAATTGGCGGTTGTTACCCAGTTCAAAATATGTTTTGAGGTCTTTTGTGATGCCAGTTTCGTCTTGGTTTTCAGCATTTTCAAGACTCAAAGCTTTCTCGTGGTACTGCTCAAAATCAATGCCTCTGGGAAATGCATCGACCTTGATGATTCTTTCGCCATAGCGAATTCTATTGAAAATAGTTTCAGTGCCCATTAGCCTTCTTACTGAACTGAGGAAGTGACGCTGGTAATCGAAGGTGTGGAATCCGACCAGATCGGCTCCCAATAGACCCTCCAGAAGCTCAGTTCTCCAGGGTAGCATCCTGAAAATCTCGAAAGAAGGAAAGGGAATGTGCTGGAAATAGCCGATTGAAACACCAATCCTGTGCTGCTTAATCATTTTAGGCAGCAGCATCAAATGATAATCATGTATCCAAATGATGTCGTTGGGTTCTAAGTACTTGATTAACTCATCTGCATAGCGTTGATTGACCTTTTCATAGGCCACCCAGCTGTCATTCTCATACTTGGCTTTATCGCTGAAATAATTGAACGTGGGCCACAAGGTGTTGTCACAAAATTCATATAGAAATTTTTGCTTGATTTCCTTTTCAAGATACATGGGAATGCAGTTCTTACTTCTGAACTGATTGTCCAAAGCGATTTTCTCTCGTTCACTGATTTCTTCGATTTCTATCCCTGTCTGACCAATCCACTTGATATCAAAGGATTGATAGAAGCGACTGAGTCCAGGAGAAAAACCATCGGGTCTTGGAGTCAGGGTTAGTTTGTCGTCAATTCGTGTGACAGTATATGGCAAATGATTAGCTAAAATGTATAGTCGATTCATAACTGTTGTGGTCGGATTCAATTGGAAAGGTACTGATTTTCCTTTACTTTTAGAATCAAACATAGTGTACATGAATCAACTTAAGATGGAAAAAAACTACCCCTTTGCTTCCGTGATTTTTGATATGGACGGAGTGTTAACCAAGACAGCGCTGACCCATGCTGCTGCCTGGAAAAAGATGTTTGATGAGTACTTAATAAAGCGTGAAAAAGTACATGGAGAGCCTTTCAAGGAATTTACGCATGCGGGTGATTATTTACCATTTGTGGATGGTAAGCCAAGGTATAAAGGTGTGAAATCCTTTCTTGAGTCGAGGGGTATTCAGTTGCCTTTTGGCGATCCAGCTGATCCCCCAGGTATGGAGACCTGCTGTGGGCTGGGCAATGGTAAGAATAAGGCTTTTAATGAGGTGTTGGCTCGTGATGGAGTTGAAGTGTATCCAAGTACACTGGCTTTGATGAAAGAACTGACTGCTGCAGAGATTCCAATGGGTGTAGCATCATCAAGCAAAAATTGCCGACCCGTTCTTGAATCGATAGATCTGTTAAAATATTTCGCTGCTCGGGTCGATGGTGAAGTTTCTGCCGAAATGAATCTGAGCGGAAAACCTGAACCTGATATTTTCACTACGGCATGTGATATCATTGGCGTTGCTTATGATAAATCTATTGTGGTAGAAGATGCTGTATCCGGTGTTCAGGCTGGAGCAAAAGGAAATTTTGGTTTGACGTTGGGAATTGCCAGGGAAAATAATGCAAGAGAACTGGCCGAAAACGGAGCCGATCATGTGGTTGAAGATCTTGAAGAAATTGGTGGCCTCGCTGGTTTAAGCGAATTATTTACCCAATTCTCAGCCTAAATTGAATTCTATGCAAGAGCTAGCTAAACACAAGACATTCAATCCCGAATGGTGTATTGAATACCATGATTACGAGCCCGATAAAGAGAAATCAAGAGAATCCCTACTCGCTATTGGCAATGGCTACCTGGGCATACGGGGAGCCATGGAGGAAAGTGATCCTTCAGATAACCATTATCCGGGTACCTACATAGCCGGTTTATATAATCGGCTGATTTCTAAAGTTGCCGACCGGGATATTGAAAATGAAGACTTCGTGAATTGCCCAAATCCGATGAGTATCACTTTCAGGATTGATCAGGGACCCTGGTTTGATCCTGATCAGGTTGAAGTGCTAGAAATCTATCGAGCCCTTGACTGTAAATCCGGACTACTGTATCGACGCATGCATGTAAAAGATGGCGAAGGCCGTGAAACACTGATTGAAAGCGAACGCTTTGCCTCTATGGCTGATCCTCATGTTATGGGGCTCAACTATAGAGTGAATCCGCTGAACTATGGGGGACAGATCGAGTTTCTTGAAAAACTTGACGGTCGGCTAATCAACGATGGAGTCGCACGCTATCGTTCGCTCAATCAGCTGCATGTACTACCTATAAACGCAGGATTTGATGAGAAAATGCGTTGGCTTGAAGTTGAATCGGTTCAGTCTAAGATTTGTATAGCGCTTGCTTCTACATCATCACTCAAGATCGATGGGCAGTCTGATACCCATAATCCAATACATGAAAAATCAGCTGGATTGCTCACTACTCGGTTTGGATGTTCGGTTGCACAGGGACAATCAGCCTCAGTTACCAAACTGAGCTGCCTGTATACTTCGAAAAGCGATGATGTGTCTGATCCACTGAATGAGGCGAGGAATAAAATAACCCAGGTTGAGAGCTACGATAATGAATTCAATAGATCAGTGTCGGTTTGGAAATCAATATGGTCTAGGATTGATATCCAGATTCAAGGAGATCAACTCTCGCAGCGTTTGATCCGCTTGCATTTATATCACCTGATGGTCACTGCGTCCATTCACAATGAGCACATTGACGCTGGAATTCCGGCCAGGGGTTTACATGGAGAAGCCTACCGGGGGCACATATTTTGGGATGAACTCTACATATTGCCCGTGTATAACGTTTTTATGCCTGAGGTCACCAAATCGGTATTAAAATACCGCTACAGAAGGCTAGAGGCCGCTCGTAATTATGCAAAAGAGCATGATTACCAGGGTGCTATGTTTCCATGGCAAAGCGGTAGTGATGGCCGTGAAGAGACCCAGGTGCTTCATTTGAATCCTTTGTCAGGTGAGTGGGGAGATGATTACAGTTCATTGCAAAGACACATCAGCATTGCGATTGCATACAATGTGTGGTATTACTACCAGGTTACCGAAGATCTTGAGTTTTTGAAGCACTATGGTGCTGAATTGTTTTTGGCTATTTGTCGTTTTTGGGCATCCAAATGCGAATTCGATCCTGACTCGAATCGCGTGGTAATCAAAAAGGTTATGGGGCCAGACGAATTTCATGAGGAGCATGAGAAAAGCCCTGGGGGAGGACTTAAAGACAATGCCTATACCAATATTATGGTAGCCTGGTTATTCAAAATAGCCTTGAAGCTTTATGCTGACCTACCGGATGGATATGTTAAACAACTCAATCAGATTGGACAGTTTTCAAGTCAGGAGATTGCCAGTTGGGGTGAACTGGGGCAAAAACTGAATTTGGTTATTTCTAAAGATGGAATACTATCGCAGTTTGATGGTTATTTTGACCTTCATGAACTTGATTGGGATGCTTACAGGGCAAAATATAACAACATCTACCGCCTTGATCGCATATTAAAAGCCGAAGGAAAATCACCTGATGATTATAAACTTGCCAAGCAGGCCGATACACTGATGACTTTTTATAATCTGGATCAGGAAGAAGTGGCTGCCATTTTATCCGATATGGGGTACTCAGTCGATGAAACTCTGTTGAGAAAAAACTATCAGTACTACATTGAACGTACCTCACATGGATCAACGCTCAGTCGAGTTGTCCATGCCTATCTGGCTAACCAAATGGGTGAGCCATCCATGGCCTGGGAACTATATTACGAAGCGCTTCAAAGTGATTTCAATGACATACAGGGTGGAACAACTGCTGAAGGGATTCATGCAGGGGTGATGGGAGGTACGGTATTGATGGCCATAACTGCCTTTTCGGGTGTTAATCTGAAGAAGGAAGTCCTTAGTGTCAAACCACTTCTGCCCGAAGCGTGGGAATCCATATCTTTTCAATTGCGGTTCAAAAAGGTACAGTATACATTTACCCTTAGTCATCATCAAGTCACGGTCACTCCTCAATCAGATGATATTGAACAGGTCACTATCGAAATTAACGATAAAAAGTTAGTTTTACGAGCCAATAAGGAACATCAAATTCAGTATCAATAAAAATGAAGTTTTATGCTAGGCGATGTACTGCTGATTAAGGATATTCATAAACACGCAGCCGGCTCAATATATATCCATCTTTCAGGCCTTATGGCCATGAAAAAACCCAGCCACCGCTTTATTGTCGGAATATCTGGAGAGTCTGGAGCCGGTAAATCTGAGCTATCTCACTCATTGGCTTTGCTGTTGAAAAAGAATGGGAAACGGGTCAAGGTTTTGCACACCGATAATTATTATAAAGTTGCTCCCCTGGATAGGACAGACTGGCGCAAAAAGAATGGAATTAAGCGGGTCGGAATAAATGAGTACGACTGGAAATTATTGCACCGGAATATCAAGGAATTTAAAGAAGGCCGGGAGGCCATGACTCCTTGTATCGATATTGTATCTGAACAAGTTGACAAACTCATTACTGATTTTTCAGAAATTGATATCCTGGTCGTTGATGGTCTGTATGCGATCAAAGCCCGGTCTGTTGACGTAAAAGTCTTTATTGATCTTACCTATCATGAAACCAAAATGAGCCAGGTAGAACGAGGCAAAGAAGTCATGAACGAATGGCGAGCAAAAGTGCTTGAAGCCGAACATCAAAACGTCCTCAAGTTAAAAGCCATAGCCGATCTGATCGTTAACAAGAACTATGAAGTCGTGCTGGCAGAAAACGGTGAATCATACGGAGCCCCATCATTCTAGGTAATTACACAGCATGATACCCTTCCCTTGAATCGAAGGGCTGGGGAGCTTACTGCATCACCAGCTTCCCATTCAGAAAGAACTGTTTCCCTTCTTCGGTATCAAATTCAATCCCGATCTTCTTATACCTCAATGTACACAGACTACCAGCATTTGACTTTACTCTAACCTCAGTAAGTTGGTGTTCTTCCCAGCTGAAATCCAACGTAAATCCACCTCGGGCTCTAACACCGGTAACTGATCCTGAAGCCAGTGCATCGGGCAGTGCAGGCAATAAAACAATTTCACCCGTATGACTTTGAATGAGCATTTCAATAATTCCGGCTGCTCCTCCAAAATTCCCATCTATTTGAAATGGTGGATGTGCATCAAATAGATTCGGATACGAACCGCCTCGTACTGACCGATCTGGATGCTCGGCCGGACTCAATAACATATGCACTAGTTTGTAGGCATGATTTCCATCGTGGAGTCTCGCCCAAAAATTGATTTTCCAGGCTAAGCTCCAACCCGTACCTTCATCACCTCGCATAAGTAATGATTGTTTAGCTGCATTCATGAGTTCAGGCTGTCCCCAGGTGATGTCATTCCCAGGATGCATACCCCACAAATGACTGACATGCCTGTGTTTATTATTTGGATTATCAATGTCTGTTAGCCATTCTTGCAGTTGTCCATATTGACCAATCTGATTTGGTGCAATTTTAGGAACCATCGTCTGCAGCGTTTCTTTCAATTTCTGATCGGTTTCAAGGATGTCAGCAGCTTCAATGCAAGCTTTGAACAATGTGCGAATGATTTGATGATCCATTGTTGGTCCCATTACCAATCCACCATTCTCAGGGGAGTTACTTGGGCCACTAATTAGCCACCCCGTGACAGGATCCTCGACCAGGTAATCGACAAAAAACTCAGCACAACCTTTCATTACAGGCCACGCTCTTTCACGCAAGAAATTTACATCATGGCCGAACAAGTAATGTTCCCACATGTGGGTGGTCAACCAGGCACCACCGGTGACCCAAATGCCATGGTTAGCCGCATTTATTGGGGCCGTTCCCCGCCACACATCTGTATTGTGGTGCAAAACCCATCCCCGGCACCGGTAGTGTTCCTGAGCTACTTTGGCTCCACTCTCAGCACATTCTTCGATGAGTTTGAACAAAGGTGATGCACAGGCTTCCAGTCCGGTTGGCTCTACAGGCCAATAATTCATTTCTGCATTAATATTTACGGTCCATTTACTATCCCAGGGTGGTCTGAGATGCTCATTCCAAATCCCTTGCAGGTTGGCTGGTTGTCCCTCGCCCCGCGAGGAGGAAATCATTAAATAACGGCCGTATTGTACATAGAGAGCC
>CAYUGX010000155.1:0-11426 GCA_964444375.1 uncultured Porphyromonadaceae bacterium
CACTGCCTCAGGCAAGCTGATTCTCAAGGTGTCTTCTTCTATCCACTTAACCTCATCTTTAAGATGTAGAATCATATCTCCTGCCCTTACTCCTGCAGCTTTGGCTGTCATTCGTTCTAAAGGCGAAATCACAATCAATCTCTTTTCCTTGTTAAATCCCAGCCTAATCCCTACTCCTTCAAAAGCCCCATTTAAATCTTCCCTTACCTGTTGGTTAGCCTCAGGCGGCAAAAAAACCGTGTATGGATCACCCAAAGCCGCTGTCATCCCCTCAATTGCTCCGTAAAACATTTTCTCTGCATCAATATTTCTCTTCCAGCCTGTTCCACACCTGCCAAAACAACGAAAAGTCTATTTCTTTCTCCTGAGGCACTCCTTTGTTAACAAAATTGATCTGGAGTTTTTGTCCCTCAGAAGTCTTTTCTATCCTATGAGTTCCTAAAAAGTAGCCCGTTCCTCCAGCTATTAAAACTAAAGCTAAAGTCAAAACCAATCGTCTTATCTGGGAAAGTGTCAATTTCTTCATAAGGACAGATCTAGGGAGCAATCACAAACGGCAGCAAAGCCAAATGTCTTGCTCTTTTAATTGCTGTTGTCATCCGGCGCTGGTGTTTTTGGCACAAGCCATTCCTAGAGCGGGGCAAAATCTTTCCCCTGTCAGAGATAAAGCGGGAAAGTGATGCCACTTCCTTGTAATCCGGCTCTACCCTTTTCTTGCAAAAACCGCAGTCTTTCTTTACTGGTGGAAGTTTCTTAGGATTAGAACGGTATATCATCTGCCTTTACTTCCTCCTTAGGATCCTCTTTTTGTACTTTCTCTTTTTCCCCTGCTTTTTCATCTTCCTTCTTTTTTCCCTTCGCTTTATCATCTTTCTCCTCTTTCTTATCATCAGTTACGTCACCTTCATCACCTTCATCACCTTCATCACCTTCATCATCTTTCTTTTCATCCTTCACTTCAGCCTCAGCCTTACCATCATCCTTCTTTTCATCCTTCACTTCAACGACATCACCTGATTCACCTTTCTTCTCATCCTTCACTTCAACGACATCACCTGATTCACCTGCATCACCCTCATCATCAGCATCCTCCGCTGGTTTCTCAACTGCTTCATCCGTGCTTCCTATCTCTACCTGGACTTGCAGTTCAAGGTCTTCATTATTAGATTCTTCGGTCGATTTTGTGTTTTCTTCAGGGATCTTTCTTTCCTGATCATTAACATCATCCTGCAGGATCTCTTTGTCAGTCATAGCAAATTGCTTAGGGTCAAAAAAAATGCTCAGTAATTACTGAGTTGTTCATCATGAACAGCAGCAGGCTAAAGCCTGTCAAGCACAATCTACAAAGATAATCGTTTTTTTGAACTAAGTAACCCGGATAAGTAATCAGATAACGACATTATTGTTTTCTTTTACAAGAGGTTAAACAAAAAAAGGCCGCTCAAAAATCTGAGCGGCCTTCTGATTACTAACTAATTGCTTATTTAATTGGAATTTCCCTTGAAGGTTTGGCAATAGCCTCCTCTTTTTTCGGAATCTCAATGGTAAGCAAACCATTCTCAAAGGTAGCCATAATGTTTTCACTGTCGACCAGCCTCGAAAGCCTGAAACTTCTAGTGAATCCACCTTGAGT
Organism: uncultured Porphyromonadaceae bacterium; assembly: GCA_964444375.1. Classification (GTDB taxonomy): domain Bacteria; phylum Bacteroidota; class Bacteroidia; order Bacteroidales; family UBA12481; genus JABHCC01. The sequence goes on from CAYUGX010000155.1 coordinate 1,634, forward strand.
AAACTCTCTGTTCAAGTACTTGACACCCTCTACTTTGCTCTCCTCAACCTCTTTGTGAGATACTGTTAATACATTGTTTTCAACAGCAATGGCAATTTGATCTTTTTGGTACCCAGGCACAGACAATTCAATCTCAAACGATTTCTCACGCTCTACAATATTGGCATTGGGTCTTGATAAAAGTGTGGATGAATCATCCCAAACCGAACGCATCTGATTGAATAAGTGATCCCAGTCATTCCCATAATAACCTGTTGAAGGCACGTGGCAGCGATTTTTAAACTTAACTAATGTCATTTTTATTTCCTCCTATTTTATATTTATTTTTAAATCGTGTTTCCTTCCTTTGTCAAATGATGTGCCTCGGGATTTAGGTACGAATTGACAGCAAAATGAATCATTTGCATGTCATATTGTCACTTATTTTACATTCTTAACTGTCATTTTGTCGTTTTTAGGTTACAATTATGAGAATAGACATATTAACTGCAGTCCCTGAACTACTTGACAGCCCCTTGAATTTTAGTATGGTCAAAAGAGCTCAGGATAAAGGATTGGCTGAAATCCATATTCACAATCTCAGAGATTACTCAAGCGATAAGCATAAAAGTATCGATGACTACCCATTCAGTGGCGGGGGAGGTATGGTCTTGCAGATTGAACCAGTTGATCGCGCAATTAGTGCCCTTAAATCTCAACGTGAGTATGACGAGGTGATTTACACTTCTCCGGATGGAGAACTATTCAAACAAACAACAGCAAATCATCTTTCTTGTCTGGCCAATCTTATCATGCTTTGCGGACACTACAAGGGCATCGACCAGAGAATTCGGGACCACCTGATTACCAAAGAGATATCAATAGGAGACTATGTATTAACTGGAGGTGAACTGGCAGCAACTGTCATGACTGATGCCATTGTCAGACTGATTCCTGGCGTGTTATCAGATGAAGTTTCTGCACTCACTGATTCATTTCAGGATAATTTATTAGCCCCCCCAATTTATACCCGACCAGCTGAGTATAAAGGATGGAAAGTTCCTGATATTTTACTTTCTGGAAATGATAAGGATATTGAAAATTGGAAACTATCTGAGGCTTTACGACGAACCAGAGCATTACGGCCCGACTTATTGGATAGCGACGATTAACGGTTACAGAGCGTCTTAAACTCACAATAGGTGCAGGTCTTGACCTCATCGGTAGCTTGAAAACCTTGATCCGATTGAAAAATCTTTATTAAAACCTGGTTCACGATTTCTCCAACATACCCTGCATATTGATCTGTATGCTGCAATTCCTCGTTTTGATAGAATAAAGCAGGCCTGAGAATCCCTTGTTCAACACTGCGTAAAGAATAAAGAACTGGCTTGATATTTCCTGATAGTTCATGTTCGCGACTATAAATCCAACAATACAAGAGGGTTTGCAGGATCTCTTTGGGGCGTTTCACGACCTCTTGGGAAACCAGTTGTGACCAATCAGTTATGCGCATTTTAGGATTTCCGGTTTTATAATCTACGATCCTCAGAACCCCTTCTTTTTTATCAATCCGGTCGATAATTCCACCAAGCCTGACTGTCAAAGTGCCCCCATCGGTAATTATCGGAATCTGACATTCACTTCTTCCCTCTACTGATAATATCTGAAAAGGAGCATAGTCTTTATCAGTGCTTAGAATAAGCTTCACGTAGTGCAACAATACCTCTATTACCAGATCGTCTTTTGGCCCCAGGGCTTCATTCCTGGTTTTTAAGAGAACCTCTCGGATGATACCCCGAAGTTGACTCGATTGATTAAGGAGGTGCTGACAGTATTCACCACTAACGGTATTTGAATCCGCTTCTTTATATAATACTTCCATAACTCCGTGCAAGACCAATCCAAAGATGCGTGGATCCGCAGGATCATTGACCAGGCTCCGGTCATGAATTCGAAATATATACTGGTAGGCAAATTTGAGCGGACAATCTAAAAATAAGTTGATAGCACTTGGAGATAACACTCGACCAGTATCCCCGTTTTCACAAAACGAGCGCAGGGCATCTGCAATTTTTTGACTTTTAGAAACCGAAAAGTCAGTATTCACACGACCCTGCACTCCGCCAACAACCTGTATCTTTTTTATCGTCCAGCCCAGGTCAAACTCCAGTTGCTGTATAAATCTCGATCGCTCACCAACCCCAACTTTATTTGCTGCTCCAGGACCAATATGTCCGATATGAATAGACTTTGATCGCTGCAGCAAGCGAAAGAAATGGAAACCATAGATTGCATCTTGAGTTTCCCGAACAGGCAATTGGTATTTCAATCGAATGTGGTAGGGGATCAAACTCACAACCGGACGTTTTGCAGGCCAAATCCCTTCGTTCACTGAAAGTAAGATCAAATGATCATAATCAAGCACCCTTGATTCAAGAATACCTGATACCTGGATAGTGGGATGATCAATGCGACTTTCAGGCACCTTTAACACGCTCAATCGACGCTTCAACCAATAGGTCCAATCCCCAACAGTAATGCCCCTTTCTATCCGGCCAAGGGCATTTTTCATGGCAATTAATTCCTCCAAAATGGTTGCCAAGCATTTGAATTCCAAACCATCCGAGTTTTCTTCCTTTTCAGCCAATTCTGCCGTAAGTTCAACCAAGGCATTGAACAGACCTTTCATTTCCAGTTCAGGATCTTGCAAAAACTCGATAATACCCTTCGCAACACTAGACTGAATAACAGGAGTTCCTATGCTTGAATTCACCCTTTGTTGGTTATTTCGGATCGCCAATAACAATTCCTCACTGACCGACTCATCGCCCAAAATAATTCCAGTGGTCGGTAGGTTACTTGCTTTATCGACATCGCGGTATATCTGAATTAACCAATCTGCTACTTGCTTGACTTGGCCCACAGCAGTGTCAAAACCATATACTTTTATAGAGCTGAACAATCCCCCGGCATCGGACTCAAACCGAGTAGGCTCTGTTTGAGACATTAGCCTAAATGATGTTGGTGCGGGAAAGCGTTTGATATACTTTCTGGGTAATTTTCCTGCCGGATGGCTGCTTGACATTAAATAAGCTGGCACATCCCAATAATACAAGCCTTTTTGTATTTGACTAAAGTGATCAAAAATGGTTTCTTCAGCCTGACTCAAGGCATTAAATCCTACAAAGACGTGAATTGGCCCATTGGATACAGGTTCTGGTTCATGAATCAGCTTATTCACAGCAAGACGGTATTGATGTCCCGCTGTCGCCAAATTCTCCTTTTCAAGAAGTTGAATGAAGTCATTGTAAATGGCAGGCATGACCTTCCAGAGCTCAAGCCATTCTTTCTGCATTGAACTGGCGCCTTCTGAAAAAGATCTCCAAAACTTTTTCATCAGGATGATTTCCTCGTCTTCCAGCATAGAAAAGCGCAGTTCGATTTCTCTTGAATCAGATAGAAAACTGTACAACTCATCAGGAGAAATGAGGTTCTTATCTAACTCTTCAAAATCACGGATAATTATTTCACCCCATTCCAGAAAATCAGTAAAATCACCAACTTTGCTCCAATGTGATTGAACGGCAAGATAGAGTGAGGTCAAGGCATCCAATTCTGTGGCGAGTGCAAAATCATTCAACGAAAGAATCCAATCGTTGATCGAATTAATGGCAGGACTCCAAATCGGCTTTTTAGATTGCAGACCTATTTCTGCTTGTATGATTTGTGCAGATCTGCGATTTGGCAGAATCAGGGTCAACTTGGAGATGTCATCACCAAACTGCTTAAACAGGTCAACCGCAACTTGTGAAAGAAAGCTATTCAAACCAGGGTCTTTCGGATAAAAGTAGCGCTTTTTTGCCTTTTGGCAGAACCCTGTTCCCTTTCAGTTGTAGTATCAGGTAATTAGGAATGTGTGCACGATGACAAGAATGAAATCACTATTTTTACTTCTGTAAGGCATCACAAAATTATGGAGAAGAACAGCTATCTCGGCAATGCAGAGATCACAACTATCACCAAGACCTATGAATCCTATCTCGAAGACCCTGACTCGGTTGATCCATCGTGGCAACGATTTTTCGAAGGATTTGAGTTTGCCCGAACTCGTATTGACGGTGGCGGAATCTCGGATGATTCTGTAGATCAGGAGTTTAATGTAATTAACTTGATCGATTGGTACCGGAAAAGAGGACATCTTTTTACCGAGACTAATCCTGTAAGGGCCCGTCGACAGTATTACCCCACTCTTGATTACGAAAACTATGGACTAAAAAAAGAAGATCTTAGTGTGGTGTTTCAGGCAGGAAAAAGGATTGGAATTGGACCCTCTACCCTGGAAAATATAATAGATCATCTGAAAGAGACCTATTGCCGTAGCGTTGGGGCTGAATTCATGTTCATCAGAAACCCAGTAATTCTTGAATGGCTTCAGAAGAAAATGGAGAATTCAAAGAACCAAACTGAATTCACTCATAAAGAAAAAAAGCACATCTATGACCACCTCAACATGGCGGTTGGTTTTGAAAAATTCATTCATAAAAAATTTGTCGGTCAGAAAAGATTTTCACTCGAAGGCGCAGAGGCATTAATCCCGGCACTGGATTGGGTCATTGAAACTGGAGCAAATCAAGGTATTCGTGAGTTTGTCATTGGAATGGCTCATCGCGGAAGGCTTAATGTATTGTCAAATATCATGCGTAAACCCCATTCAGACATATTCAAAGAGTTTCTGGCCACCGAATATGAAGAGGGGATCTCCCTGGGTGATGTTAAATATCACCTGGGCTATGACAGTGTTATCGATACTGATGAGGGCCACAGTATCCGTCTTGATTTGCTACCGAATCCCAGCCACCTCGAAGCGGTTGGTCCTATAGTTGAAGGAGTCGCACGTTCAAGGATAGATAATTTTTGTCAGGGTGATAACAAGAGAGTGGCCCCCATTGTAATCCATGGCGATGCGGCCATTGCTGCACAAGGTGTTGTGTATGAGGTTATTCAAATGGCTCAACTCCCAGGATATCAGACTGGTGGCACGATTCATTTGGTTATTAACAATCAGGTTGGTTTCACAACAAACTATCTCGAAGGAAGGTCTTCGACCTATTGTACTGATATAGCCAAGGTAACTAAAGCACCTGTTTTTCACGTGAATGGCGATGATGTTGAAGCCCTTATTTATACCATTGATCTGGCTATGGAGTTCAGACAAGAATTCCACCAGGATGTTTTTATCGATATTCTTTGCTATAGAAAATATGGTCACAATGAAGGCGATGAACCTCGATTTACCCAGCCTCTTTTATATAAAGACATAGCCAAACATCCTACTATCAGAGAGATCTATGCTGATAAACTGGTGAATGAGGAGGTCTATTCAAAAGAAGAAATAAAGCAAAAGAATCAAGCCTTTGATGACCACCTGAATGAACAATTCAAGAATTGTCAATCCACAGAGAAAGCAACGATTCGTCCTTTTCTTAAGGAAGACTGGGATGCCTTCTCTCATCCCACACCTGAGGATTTCTGGAAAACCATTGATTCATCTTACGATGATCAGAAACTACGTGAATTGATTGTATCCATGAATCAGTTGCCCAGCGATAAGCGTTTTTTCAATAAGGTTCATAAGATTGTTGAATCTAGAAAGCAGGCCGTTCAGGATAATAAGCTGGATTGGGCACTGGGTGAAATGCTAGCTTATGCGAGTTTACTGGATCAGGGAATTAAAATCAGGATCAGCGGGCAAGACTCTGAACGCGGCACTTTTGCTCATCGACATGCAGCACTGGTTCAAGAAGACAGCGGTGAAAAGTATTTGCCTCTACAAAACCTCAATAAGAAACAAGCCAGTTTTGAAATCCACAACTCACATTTGTCTGAATATGGAGTGCTTGGATTCGAATACGGGTATGCCCTGGCCAGTCCTAATACACTGACCATTTGGGAGGCTCAATTTGGGGATTTTAGCAATACCGCGCAGGTGATCATTGACCAGTTCATCTCATCTGCCGAGGAAAAATGGGGTGTTTATAATGGATTGGTACTTTACCTGCCTCATGGCTATGAAGGTCAGGGACCAGAGCACAGTAGTGCACGAATTGAACGATTTCTTGCTTTGTGTGCAGGATACAATATGCAGGTTTGCAATCCCACTACACCTGCTAGCTTATTTCATGTATTACGCCGGCAATTATTACGAGATTTCAGGGTGCCTTTGATTGTATTCACACCTAAATCGCTATTGCGCCATCCAGCGTGCACCAGCACAATGAATGAATTCACCACTGGCTCATTCAAAGAAATTATTGACGATCTGGAAACAGATCCCGAACAAGTGAGTCGTTTGGTGTTCTGTTCAGGAAAAATATATTACGATCTCAAAAAAGAAAAAGATCGTTTGCAGGCAAGAGATGTTGCTTTGGTTCGTGTTGAACAACTGTACCCCTTTCCTGAAGCCGGATTTAAATCTCTTATCAATAAATATCCGAATGCAATTTTGCATCTTTGGGTTCAGGAAGAGCCTGAAAACATGGGGCCCTGGCCATTTATCAGCTCCAGGGTAAAATCTGTTGAATTGTTGCCAGTGACCCGTCTGGCATCAGGTTCCCCAGCTGTAGGTTTAAATAATATTCACCAAATGGGTCAACAAGAACTAATTGAAAAAGTATTCAGACCCTGTACTTGTGAGCGTAAGCTCCCTTATTGTGGACTGCAATGTGTCAAGGGCAAAAGTCGGCTTGAGATCCTCAAACAATTTGAATACCTTCCGATTGAAAAATAGAATAGAGAACAATGGTTGATATTATTGTACCCACACCTGGAGAATCCATCACTGAGGTTGAGATCGGTAGCTGGCTGATCGAAAACGGTTCCTGGGTTGATCAGGATCAAGAAATCGCTTCAATTGAATCAGAAAAAGCTACTCTTGAAATCACTGCCCCAGCTAGCGGCTATCTTGAAATACTTGCCACAGAAGGCCAAGCCATTGGCGTAGGAGAGGTCATGGGTAAAATTAAGCCCGGAGAGCCAAAGGCCGGTGAAACCCGTGTCAAGAAACAAGAGAAAGCAACTCCAGAGAAAGATGACAATGCAGATTTACCCAAGTCTGAAAAGAAAACAGACACAGAGCCATTAGATGTGATAAAGGTTACCCCGGTAGCAAAAAAAATCATGGCGAGTCATCAACTCAATGTAGATGATATAGTGAAGGGCCTAAAGCGTATCGGGAAAGCTGAAGTTGAACAGGTGCTTAACTTGAAAGATACACCTATTGAAACTGGTTCAGCACAACCTGTGATGGCCACAGAACGAAGCCATGATAGGAAGCGCATGTCTCTGTTACGCAGAAAGCTTGCAGAACGATTAGTCGACGTTAAGAATAACACGGCTATGCTGACAACCTTCAATGAGTTGGATATGTCAGCGGTAATGACTCTAAGAAATCAGTACAAACAGCGCTTTCAGGATAAACATGGGGTTAAACTTGGTTTCATGTCATTTTTTAGCCTTGCCGCTGCACGAGCTTTAATGGCATTTCCGAATATCAATGCCAGGATTGACGGAGAAGATATCATCCTATTCAATTATGCCGATATTGGCGTTGCGGTGCAGACTCCCAAAGGATTGATGGTACCTGTGATTCGCGATGTACATAAAAAGGGACTGGCTGAAATCGAATTGGCTTTGGCCAATCTGGCGACCAAGGCCCGCGAAAATAAAATCAGTCTGGATGAATTGGATGGTGGAACGTTTAGTATTACCAATGGCGGGGTGTTCGGATCGTTGCTGTCAACACCAATATTGAATCCCCCGCAATCAGCCATATTAGGCATGCACAACATCGTTGAACGACCAGTTGCTATTGAGGGACAGGTTGTGATCAGACCCATGATGTACGTTGCACTTTCGTACGATCATCGAATTGTTGACGGTAAAGACAGTGTCGGTTTTCTTAAAACAATAAAAGAGTTAATTGAATCGCCACACAAACTTTTGGATCCGCTCGGTAAACCTGACCAACGCCTTCTGGGATTGTGATTGCGGCACAATTATTGAAGATAATCATCTATGGCGCTTATGAAAAGGTTATCCATTTTTTGGCTACTTGCAATCTCATCGACTATCCTCATAGGGCAGCAAACTGACGACAAAGAATTTAAGCTAATCCAGGCGGCTGAACAAGGTCACTTTACCCGTGTACTTAAACTTTTAGGCCAGAATGTTGATCCTAATACCGCAACATGGGATGGCATGACTCCCTTGCATTTTGCCATTCAAAATGGCCATGATAAAGTGGCAAAAACATTGATCGTAAATGGTTCAGACATCGACAAGCAAGATATTGAAGGTCGCACCCCCTTACACATGACTGTACACTTTGACCAATTGGATCTGGCCGAGTACCTGATTCAAAAAGGAGCTAAACTGAATGAAAAAGACGCACATGGCCTGAATCCCTTATTCTACGCAGCAGCCTATGGTGATCACATCATGACTGACATGTTTTTGTTTTACAAGGGGGATCAGGATATTCGTGACTCACAGGGCAAAACGCCTTTTTTAGTGGCTGTGTGGGGAGGATTTCCGACAGTAGCAAAACTGTTGCTGGATCATGGTGCCAAAATCAATGAAACCGATAAATCAGATAACACAGCTTTGCATCTGGCCATTGAGAATAACGACACGATATGTGTTGATAGCCTGATCAAATGGGGCATTGATATACAAAAAGAAAATACGAAAGACTACACTGCTCTTGATGTAGCTAGCTTTTACGGACACTCACCGGTTCTGCAACAACTGCTTCGTAATGGGGCCAACCCCAATCACGAGATCGATAAGAACTATTACACCCTAGATTTGGCTCGTGACGGCAAAAACAAACAAATGGTTATTCCCATTTTACGAGCAAATGGGGCCAAAACGACACCCCTACCCGCCTTTTCAAGTTTTGAACTGGGACTGCATTACCTAAACCGAACCTTAGACCCTCGTATAGCATTGTATGGGGCTCTGATTGACAAAAAGTATAATCTAAGGATTAAATCTGCCGTCACACAGCAACTGACCAGGCAGGCGGTTTTTCACCCGGTAAATGACACCTTAAGCTATCAGTTTAAAGAAACACGAACTGAAGTTCATTTGGGTTTCAGCAAGCAATTCACTTTGTATCATTCTAGTTTTGAAGAACATACTGGAATTGAAATTGGTTTCTTTACAGCTGCTTCTTTTAGTGATTATAAAGCCAGTAAACAATACGGACCCGTTCGATTTTTTATCTATCCTTCTGTTGCCTTGTATTATCAAGTCAAAAAATTGTATTACCACTTCGGTTATGAATACATTTCGGATGCATTACTACCCGGGTCACCACACCGAATTAATTTTGGAATTGGGCTTCAATTATGAAACGGAACAGCATATTCATCGTAATCGTATTCTTGATAAGCATGATTCTTTCTTGCGATACTAGTATGTGGGAAAATCCATGCCAGAACTGCTACCAGGATAAACCAACAGAAGGAATCTTGGCCGTAAATTTATCTACAGGTAGCCAGAACAAGTTACTGGAAGTAAGAATTATTCGTGGCCGGCTTGAAAATGGTATGGAATACCTTCGCGACTCAATTAACACACACTATAAAGAATACTGGGTAGAAGTCGGAAGCTACTACACGGTTGAAGCTCATTACCTGGTTGATGGAAAGCATTACAAAGTGGTGGATGGTGATCGGGTAACGGTATACTTAGAAGTCCATGCCTGAATAGCATTGACCGTTTTTTACCAAGTTAAACATATTGATAA
>CAYUGX010000156.1:0-4114 GCA_964444375.1 uncultured Porphyromonadaceae bacterium
AAAGGCTTACTCGACGTCGCTGACAGAAAGGCCCGTTTGCGGTCGTTTCTGGGCTATAATGATCAAGTAGATTTCGAACTACAGACTTCCGTAGGGATTCCGTCTTTCAAAGTAGATGTTCAACGAGCCGTTGAACTGGCCAAAGAGAATAATCCCGAGATATTATCTATGGAGACTCAGCTGATGGAAGCAGAGGCGAATGTAGCCAGAGCCAAAGCAGATGCCCGTTTCAATGCAGACCTTGTGGCCAGTTATGGGCTGACGCAAAGCTCGGCCGAATTTATAGAATCCTATAAAAATCCACAGGGTTATCAGCAGGCCAGTGTAGGGGTACGAATACCCATTTTGGATTGGGGTATGCGCAAAGGAAGAGTGAAAATGGCTGAGTCATACCGTGATGTGGCCAAGCTTTCTGTCGATAAGCAAAGCCTTGAATTCGATCATCAAGTCTATCTCGATGTGATGGAATTTAATATGCAGGAAGAACAACTGGATTTAGCGGCCAAGACCGATTCACTGGCTCAAAGTCGTTTTGAAATAACCCAGGAAAAGTATCTATTGGGCAAAGCCAGTCTACTGCAACTGAATGATGCACTAAAAGCCAAAGATGATGGGGTAATCGATTACCTCAATGCGATGAGAACCTATTGGATGTATTATTTCAATATCAGGCGAACAACCCTGTTCGATTTCGAAAAGAGCCAGACCTTGATTCAGAATTACGAAGGATTGGTAAACTAATGAGCATGATGCCATCCAAAGAAAGTCAAAAGCGAACGCCGGCCTTCTCGATCATCGTCTCATTCATCCTGTTCATGATCATTGGTTTGGCCTTGCTACCGCAGCTATCAGTGCACCTGCATTCAACGCGGCACATCCCGACATTGACCGTCCGCTATGGCTGGGCAAATGCTTCACCCAGACTAATTGAACAGGAGGTAACAGCCCCACTTGAAGGCCTATTCAATACCATTATTGGAATTACCAAAATCAGTTCAACATCAAGCCGGGGGAGTGGATCAATCACACTCTCATTTGATGAACATGCCAATATAGACAATAAACGATTTGAGATTGCAGCTAAAATTCGTGAAGCTTATCCAGGCCTACCGGATGGGGTTAGTTACCCACAGCTTTCTTATTATGCAGAAGATGATGAAGAGAAGGAGCAAGATTTGCTCTCGTATTCGTTGAATGCCCCTGCCAGTCCCCGCTTAATCCAGGAATATGCTGAAGACCATATTCGACCCAAGTTGAGTCATATTGAAGGGCTCGATCGTGTTGAAGTTTGGGGAGCAACACCCATGGAATGGGAATTGACCTATGACCAGGAGCAGCTACACAGCCTGGGTATCAGCAGACAGCATATACTTTCGGCTTTAACCGGATATTTTCAAAATGAGGTGATAGGTATGGGGTACGATCGAGCAACACAAAAAGGTGTTTCAGCACCCAAACCCATTGTGTTGCAATCATTGCCTAATGAACAAAATACCTGGCTAGATATACCGGTTACAAGTGTCAATGGCCGAATTGTGAGGATCAAAGATTTATGCCGGGTACTACATAAAGAACAAGAACCAACCGGATATTATCGTATCAATGGAAATAACACGATTAACTTGCGCTCTATCGCAGAACCAGGTGCAAACAGTTTAACGGTTGCTGCGGAGTTAAAGTCAATCATGGCTGAGCTGGAGGAGGATTTTCCACCCGGCTATTTCATCCTGCTAACAAATGATGCGACTGAAGAGATCAAAGATGAACTAAGTAAAATCTATTTCAGAACACTGTTTTCTTTCACCATTCTGCTGTTATTTGTTTTATTGGTGAGTCGACAGTTTCGCTATCTCCTCATAATTTTCATCTCCCTGGTGGCCAACCTGCTCACTGCCTTTATTCTATACTATATCTTTCATGTGCAGATAAATCTCTATTCGCTGGCTGGGATTACGGTTTCTCTTGGTTTGATTATCGACAATACCATTGTGATGCTCGACCACATGCGAACCAAGAAAAATCGCCGGGTATTTCTGGCCATCCTGGCTGCAACCCTGACCACCATTGGCGCCTTGTCGGTAATCCGTTTCTTTGGAAATATTCTCAACGAAGAATTGAAAGATTTCTCGATGGTGCTGATCATTAATCTTTTTGTGAGTCTAATGACTGCCCTCTTTTTGGTACCCTCGCTTTATCAGAAAATACCACTGAAACCCAAGAATGGTCGACGTGGACGCATCCGCCGGCAACGCGTGATTCGGTTTACGGCTCGGTATTCAATTATGATCGCTTTTGCCCAGCGCTATCGTTGGATTTACATTGTGATGGCAATACTGCTCTTCGGAATACCAATTAATAAATTACCCACCAAAATGGAAGGTGAAGAGTGGTATCATAGTTTGTATCAGAAAACACTGGCTTCTGATTTTTACGTTCAAAAACTCAAACCTGTACTTGATAAGAGCCTTGGTGGCACCCTGCGAATTTTTACAACCCATGTCATAAATAATTGGAAATACCGCTATCCCCAACGGACACAGATTAATGTAACAGCTTCATTACCAGAGGGTGCAATTCTTCAGCAAATGAACGACCTGATGGTAGAATGTGAACGCTACCTGTCACAATACGATCAAATAGACCAGTATGTGACCTCGGTTCGGTCGGCCAGGAAAGGGTATTTAACCATAAACTTCAAGCCCGATTATGAGCTGGGCGCTTTCCCATTTGTGTTGTTTACCCAGTTGAACGACCTGGCCAATAAACTAGGCGGAGCTGATTGGAGTATTACTGGGATAGGGCAGTGGTTCAATAATTCGGTTAGTGAGCAGGTTGGATCGCAACGCCTCAATTTATTTGGGTATAATTATGAAGAACTCATGGGCTATGCCGAATGGACACTTGACCAGGCCATGATTCATGAGCGGGTGCAAAAAGGCTCTATTATCAGTACCTACACCTACCGGAGGGATCCCTTGTACGAATATGTACTCAGGATGGATCCCGAAAAAATCAACACATATGGTATTGAGACGCGTGAAATTGTAAATCAATTAGGAGCATTATCTATCAACCACACCCCAAACGGACGTATTTTTATTGATGGTGACCTCGAACCCATCCGATTACAGTCACAGCAAAGTCGTGAATTTGATGTATGGATGATGAGCCATTCTCCGGTTGAACGAAATGGATCTACCGTGAAACTCGATGACCTCGGAGAAGTGCAACGCGAAATTAAGAATAGGAGTATCCGGAAGGAAAATCAACAATATGTCTTGATGGTAGAATATGATTTTACGGGGAATTATAAGCTCGCTAAAATCTATCAAGACCGGCTGGTTCTTAAAGTCAAAGATCATTTGCCCATTGGCTATACGGTTGAACAGCAAAAATACCGGGGCTGGAATCCCGAATCAAAGAAGCAATTCTTATTGATCATTCTGGTTATCGCTATAATTTACATGATCTGCTCGATTCTTCTCGAATCACTCAAACAACCCCTGGCGGTTGTTCTGATCATACCGATATCCTATGTAGGCGTTTTTCTAACCTTCTACATTTTTGATTTCACCTTTGATCAGGGCGGGTTTGCTTCGTTTTTGCTGTTGAGCGGACTCGTAGTCAATGCAGCCCTGTACATCCTGAATGATTACAACAACCTCCGAAAAACCGGCCGGTACAAAAACAATGGAATAAGATTATATCTAAAGGCCTTTAATGGTAAGATTATCCCAATCATGCTAACTGTGATGTCAACTGTACTCGGCCTGGTACCTTTCTTAACAGGAGGCGAAGACAGTGCTTTCTGGTTCTCACTCGCTGTTGGCACCATGGGTGGCCTGATCTTCTCAGTCTTCGCCCTCTTCATCTTCCTACCAGCCTTTATGAAACTGCATAAGGCAAAGCCGCAAGATCTTGCGGCTCCACCTGTAAAGCCGCAAGATATTGCGTCTATACGAGCAAACAATAATGAAACAAACAACCATGCATAATATGAAACCCAAATCATCCCGTCAAGCAAAGCCACACGGCCGTGTGGCTCATCGTACCACCAAAGCCCACCAGCTCGCCACCAGCCCCAGCCAAAACAAAACCCAAAACCAAAAACGCC
>CAYUGX010000156.1:4124-11412 GCA_964444375.1 uncultured Porphyromonadaceae bacterium
ATAGGCTCAATAAAAATAGTATTAATATTGGTAAAAAACACCATAAAAAAAAATCACACCAAACTCACCCCCACAACCACCCCCCCCCGGGGGGGGGGCTCTTCTGCTCGCCATAGCCCTCCTGCTCGCAACGAGCGCATGCAAACAGAAAAGCGAAACCGAATACGGCTCAGAACTAGGCAAAACCGAAGCCAAAGCCGATCCCATCCACGTCGAAGGGGAACTGGCCAGCTACGGTGATTTCCCACTTGAATTCGTAAGCAATGGCAAGTTGAGGGCAAAGAATCAAGCCGAACTCTACTTCAAAAAAAATCAATTGATCCAACAGATCAAAGTCAAAAATGGCGACTGGGTCAAGTCGAATCAGGTTTTGGCCGTGCTCGAAAATGAATTGGATCAGATAAACCTCGAACAGGCTGAGATCAGGCTGGCCAATGCCCGGATTGATCGTAAGAATCGGGTAATCTCACACACAGGAACTGCCGATGGCCAAATCGATGAGAGCGATGAAGCCATGAAGAATATTACTTTGGCTTCAGGTTTTCGCGAGGCAGAGCTTAATCTCAAGAAAGCTCAGATGGATTATAACAATACCATCATGTTTGCACCCATTACCGGCCGGGTGATTGATCTTGAAACCAAAGTAAATAATCTCCCGAAAAGTGGAGAACCATTCTGTCGCATCATTGATGACCGGGAGTTCGAAGTGGTGTTTCCAATTCTTGAATCTGAAGTCGGAAGATTAAACGTTGGACAAGCTATTAGTATGCGTCCATTCATCGAAGACAGCGTTTTCTATGCTGGTAAGATTGCTCAGATCAATCCTGTTGTGGATGAACATGGATTGGTACAGGTAACTGCCGTAGTATCCAATTCAAGTGGAGATCTTATACAGGGCATGAATGTCAAAGTCTTTATTAAAGATAAAGTGCCCGACTGTGTTATTGTGCCCAAAGAGGCGGTGGTGCTCAGAAATAACCAACAGGTTGTGTTTAAATACAGCGAGGGAAAAGCCATGTGGAATTATGTTGGGACAGAGCATGAAAATTCTTCGTCATACTCGGTGGTGCAGGTCAGACCCGGACAGGTTATTCAACCGGGTGATACAATTATCACCATAGGTAATCTAAACCTGGCACATGAAGCCGAAGTAAAATTCAGGATGATTGAAAAATAAGCAGAACGAACCCGTATGGTAAAATTCTTGATCAATCGACCCATTGCTGTGATTATGAGCTTTCTGGCAATCCTTTTTCTGGGGATTATCACAGCGGTCAATCTTCCGGTATCATTAATGCCCGACATTGATATTCCAGAAATTACAGTACAAGTGTCTTATCCCAATATCCCAGCACGCGAGATAGAAAATTCGGTAGTGAAAAACATACGGATGCACCTCATCCAGGTGGGCCACCTCGATCAGCTTGAATCGGAATCGCGAGACGGATTTGGAATGATACGGATGAAGTTCAAATACGGCACAGACATAAACTACGCCTATATCGAAACCAACGAGAAGATAGACGATGCGATGAATTCGATCCCTCGTGACGTTGATCGGCCAAGAGTGATCAAAGCTTCGGCAACCGATATTCCGGTTTTCAATCTGATGGTGAGCCGCAAAGCTGATTGGGAAAATCAGGAACGCTTTCTTGAAATGAGTGAATTTGTGAGGGCAGTGATCATCAAACGCATCGAGCAGCTTCCTGAAGTAGCGATGGTTGATCATACGGGCATGAGCTACCCTGAGCTGATTGTGCTTCCTGATTATGAGAAATTGCATAGCCTGGGATTTAGTGAACAGGATTTGGTTTCAGCCATATCGGCCAATAATATATCTAGCTTCGGTAACCTGATGGTACGCGAAGGGCAATATCAATTCAGTGTGCAGTTCAAGAACTACCTCAAAGATGTTGATGATGTGGCTGACATTTATCTCAAAAAAGAAGAGCGATTATTTCAGATAAAAGACCTGGCAAGACTCGAATTACGACCTGAACAACGAGTGGGCTTGTTCATGACCAGAAACAAAGAAGCCCTCTGCCTGGCAATTATTAAACAAGCCGATGCCCGCATGGAAGATTTGCGGGTTGAGCTGAATACCTTGCTTGATGAATTTAAGACTAAATATCCAGAATTGGATTTCGAAATTGAGAAGGATCAAAGCAAGATTCTACGCTTTTCTATTGGTAATCTCAAGCAGTCATTACTCTTTGGCGCCTTTCTAGCCATCCTCATTATGTTTCTCTTTCTCAAAGACTTTCGTTCACCTCTCCTGATCGGTATTAGCATTCCCGTTTCTCTGATTGTGTGTTTCTTGATTTTCTATTTGGCCGGCATTTCGATCAATATCATTTCCCTATCCGGATTGGTTTTGGCTGTAGGAATGATGATTGATAATTCGATCATTGTCATCGACAATATCGACCAGTACATTCGAAAAAAAGAAAACCTTGAGAATGCCTGTATTAAGGGAGCCAATGAAGTGATACGACCACTCATTTCATCTGCCCTGACTACCAGTGCGGTCTTCATTCCCCTGATCTTCCTGAGTGGAATTTCTGGAGCACTGTTTTTTGATCAGGCCCTGGCCATAACGATAGGTCTGGTGGTTTCGTTCATGGTTTCAGTTACCCTGCTGCCTATGCTGTATCGATTGTTTAACCTGAAAAGGCAAGCAATCGGTGAAAATCGATTTTTGGCACGCATCAATCGAATCAACTACGAAGGAGTTTATGAAAAAGGATTCAATCACGTATTCCGACACAAATTGATTTATGGTCTGCTGTTCATGGTATTAGCTGCATGCACTATTGTTTTTGTCAGAGTTTTAGATATCAGACGTTTACCCAAAATTGATCAGACCGAAGTAGTAACCCTAATCGATTGGAATGAACCCATACATGCTGAAGAAAATGCCTTGCGGGTAAAAGCGCTCATTGGTTCTCTTG
Source organism: uncultured Porphyromonadaceae bacterium (assembly GCA_964444375.1). Taxonomy (GTDB): domain Bacteria; phylum Bacteroidota; class Bacteroidia; order Bacteroidales; family UBA12481; genus JABHCC01. The sequence continues at coordinate 7,076 of CAYUGX010000156.1, forward strand.
AAGATAGTCTGATTCAATTCTCAGCACTTGTCGGTGAACAGCAATTCATGCTCAGTACTGGAGAAAACCGGGCCACCACAGAGGCTGAGCTCTATTTTACCACCCATGAGACAGACGGAATAACCCAAATTGAAGCCGATATTCGAGCCTATCTTGGTCGTCACTATTCCCTGGCATCGGTCAGCTTTTACCCGCCGAAAAATGTTTTCGAAGCCCTGTTCTCAGACGATGATCCTGATTTGATTGCCCAGGTATGGGATACAAAGAATGAGCAGGCTCCACTGGTTGAACCTATGTATGATTTTGTTAATGATCTTCATCTGCCGGATGGGATTATTAAAGATCCCGTTCCCTTGTCAGATCAAATCGTAATCGAAGTAGATCCTGAACTATTGTTGCTGTATCAGGTTGATTTTAACACCTTAAAAAATGTGCTCAAATCGGCTTTCAATGAGAATCAGGTTGATATGCTCAAAACCTATCAACGCTTTATTCCGATCAGTTTAGGAGATGATCCGAAAACCATTTTGCGTATAATTGATCAAACCCTGGTTCCGAATAAGCAAGGTGAGAACATGCCACTCTCTTCTCTCGTTAAAATAGATCGCGAGCAAGCCTATAAAAGCCTTCGAGGCGGTCGCGACGGCGAGTTCATACCAGTCAATTTTTACGGAGAAGCTGATGCCATTGAAGCCACCATGGATGAGGTCAAAGACAAAATCAAAAAACGCTCAAATTTCGATGTGCGATTTACCGGTAAGTTTTTCACCCAGCAAGCCATGATGAAAGAGTTGATGTTAGTTTTACTGATATCGGTGTTGCTGTTGTATTTCATTCTGGCTGCCCAGTTTGAGAGCTTTGTGCAGCCCCTGATTGTATTGCTTGAATTACCAATCGATATGGCTGGAGCCATGTTCTTGCTGTGGATCTTCGGTGAATCACTCAATCTCATGTCGGCAATTGGTATCATAGTCATGAGTGGTATCATCATTAACGATTCCATCCTGAAGATTGACACCATCAACCGCGCCCGTTGGTCGGGTATGGATACACTGGCCGCAATCCGTTTAGGCGGGGAAAGACGACTGAAACCAATTATCATGACCTCACTTACAACGATTCTCGCCCTATCTCCCTTCTTGTTCTTCAGCGGATTGGGTGCCGAATTACAAAAGCCATTAGCTCTGGCCGTAATCGGAGGCATGGCCCTCGGAACATTCGTCAGTTTATATTTTATTCCCTTAGCCTATTTTGCCGTGTACCGAAAAAAGAAATAATATGAGAATGAATTGTTATTGGGCCGCCATTATCGGGTTGTCATTGTTGTCCAACTGCACTAATGACTCGGTTGATAATGAACGTCATGTAATAATCAAAGGCCAGGAAATTCCACTTCTTCGTCTCGATCTAGCTCCCGATTCAGCCACCACAGTTGGCTGGTCGGCCTTGTTTGAGAATGTGGAAATAATCCCTTTGGAGACGCAGCCAGAATGCCTAATCAGGTATCCTAGAACGATTTTTACCGACCATTCTATGATAGTTTCAACTCAAGTGGGAATGGGCGATCCATGTAAGGTATACGAGTTTGATTTCGACGGAAAATTCATCCGAGAGATCGGAGGTACGGGGAAAGGACCGGGAGAACATACAGGGTATAGCCTAGAAGATGCAACCTATCATCCCATAGAAAGACTCATTAAGGTCCAATTCAATGGAATATTATCCCATGTTCAATACTTTGATACTGATGGCCAACTTGTTGAGGACTTTAAATGTCCGGTTGAGTTGGTTCAAAACATTGATCGAATCGATGAGAATTTGTACGTGGTGGCGGGAGCTCTCGCCGGCCGGCCAGATTATCAAAGAGATTCAGCGAGTTTGTTCTGGTTTAATGAAGCTGGTGAGATCATTAAAACCCTCGAACGAACTGTGTACCCACCGAAGAATTCTAGTGGATATACTCCCTGGGCTGGCGGAACTGCGCTGTTTAAATTTGAGAATAATTGGCGCTTTCATAATCCTGGAAATGACACCCTATATCAAATAGATGGTCTTGAATTGACAACAAAAGCAGTGTTTAAACATGGGGAGGACTATGTTGCCCTAAACAAAATCATCACCCCTGAGGCCTGGGTAGGCTCTTATATGTCTGAGCTTCTTTCTGAGCGAAGCAATTACTGGATCCTGGAAAAAATGGTGATCACAATGCAAAAAATGCAAGAATGGCGACCAGGTCAATGGGGTGGAGAATTTGGAGCCGATTATTTCAATCTATTCGTTGACAAAAGCAATGGGTCCGTGCATAATCTCAAATTCACCGATGATCTCCTAGGCATTGTTCCAGACTCAATGAGTTCCGATGACATCCAATTTGATCCCTTAGGCCAATCCTTTAGGATGTATCAAGCAGTAGATGTAGTAGAATGGATTGATGATGCAATAGAGAAGGGAAGTATCCCATCTGGCAGGGTGAAACAAGTAATGGCTTTAAGAAAAAAGATCAACGAAAACAGCAACCCCATCCTCTTCCTTTTCAAAGAACGAAAAAGATACAAATTATGAAACATGTGAGTCGTGGTTGGGCCGCCATGCTGGCGGCTGTTGTCTTGTTGTCGTTGTTGTCTAGTTGTGCTAAAAATGGCAACAATAACCAGACTATCTTTATCGATATCAATACCAAGGACCTACAAACGGACATTGGGCCCGAAATTGATCGTATTGAGTTTTTTCAAATCAGTGATGAGATTCCAATCGACAAGATTTCCAATTTACGGATGGCAGATGATCGGGTGTTTTTTATGCATCGGGGTGGACGTTATTCCACCCAGGTTCTGGGGATTGTTGCAGTTGACCTGGAAGGGAAATTGCTCTGGAGTTTTGATCAAGTAGGGAAAGGACCAGGAGAGTTTGAGTACATGAGTTTCGTGAGTTATCTGCCTAAAAATGATCAGATTGTCTTTTATGATAACCGTAGCAAAAGGATGAACGTTTTGAGTGGGGAGGGAGAGTTCCTCAGGCATTTTAATTGCGATTTAGATTGTGATCTGCTGATGGAACTGCCCGATGGAAGATGGGCAATCAATATTGGTAAGCAAAACACCGGTCCTGGAGGAGAGGCACAATTACAGCATGATGTTGTGTATATGAATCCCGACGGAACAATTACTGATCGCTTCTTGCCTCATCATCACAACGGTGTTGGATGGTTTTGGTATGGCGAGAGTCTGCACCAGGGTTCGAGAGACCTGTTGTTTTCGAGTACCTTGCAGTATACGGTATTCTCACTGACTCCGGAAGGCGTAGACTCAACCTGGTCGTTTGATTTTGGAGACTACAATGCAGACACGGCACGATATTTACATCCCAAAACCCGTGATGATTACATGGAGCCATTTGACAATGATGAGATTCTTGCATTCAGGCTGAATCATTCTGAAAAAAAACTATGGGTTGCGGTACCCCGCAATAAAAAGCCGCTGCTGTTGGCTGTAGTGAATAAGAAAAACCATGAAATAACATTCTACGAGGATCCAAATACCAATTTCACCTATCAAGGCATTCCGATTATGATGTTTTACCTGACTCAGAATGGAAATCGCATGGTTTATTCTATTATGGCCATTGATGCTATAGAACGATGGGAGAATCTATCTGATGAAGACAAAGCATCAGCAAATCCAAAATGGAGAGAATTGATGGAAAATATTGATCCGGAAGGAAATCCAATAATTTGTATGCTGTATCCAAAATAAAAACTTCATAACAAATGAGAACTATATTATCAATATTACTTCTTGGGCTTTTTTTTGCCTGCACCAACCAATCCCCCGAAAACCCTGATGATTTCACGCTGATCAACGGCGAAAAGATTCCGGTTCTTCATTTGGATCAGATTCCCGATTCTGCCACGACGGTTGGGCTGAGTGCTCTATTTGAGGATGTCCTAATCATTCCTCTAGAGACGAGTGAAAAATGTCTGATCAGAAATTGGGATACTTATCTTACTGATGAGTCATTGTTTCTGGCTACGCAGACTGGTCGACTTGGTCCTGTGCATTTGATGGAATTCGATCTAAAAGGCAATTATTTAAGAGACTTTGGTTGAGGAGGCAAAGGCCCAGGGGAGCACACTGGCTATATGCTTGATGGCGTAAGAGTGCATCAGGATCAAGATATAGTTTTTGCCCGTTTTAATGGCTATCCATATGAAAATCATCTATTTAAGCCCGATGGCTCATTTGTTGATGATGTCAAATGTCCGTTTGATTTAAACTCCGGTACATACCTGATCAATCAGGAATTATTTCTCACCACCGGTACATCATACGGCCGGCCAA
>CAYUGX010000157.1:0-11368 GCA_964444375.1 uncultured Porphyromonadaceae bacterium
CTCAAAATGGCACTTTCTTCGAAAGCGACATCATTTTCGAGGAGACAATCACCTCCGCTCACCTTTTCGCCTCTCGCCTCTCGCCTCTCGCCTCTCGCCTCTCGCTTCTCGCCTCTCGCCTCTCGCCTCTCTCTTTAGTTGTATTCTTGCCAGGGTGTAATGGAGATGTCATCGACATCGAGTTTGCAGAAAGCGGTGATGAAAGCTGCACCGAGTCTGGCGTTGGTCAGTAGCGGCACGTTGTAGTCTATGGCTGAACGTCTGATTGTGTAGTCGTTTTTCAGTTCGCCCTGAGATAGGTTTTTTGGAATGTTGACGACCAGGTCAATTAAACCGTTTCTGATGTACTCCAGGGTGTTTGGGTGTGCATTTTCATCAGGCCAGTGCAGAATGGTTGCTTCGATTCCGTTTCCTTTCAGGAATTCGCCGGTTCCCCGGGTGGCGTAGATTTGATAGCCCTTGTCGGCCAGTAAATGACAAGATTCAAGTAAGGTGACTTTGTCTTTAATTGGACCTGTCGAAAGGAGCACATTTTTCTTTGGTACCCGGTATCCGACTGATAACATGGCTTTCAGAATGGCATCATAATAGTCTTCGCCCAGGCATCCTACTTCACCGGTTGATGACATGTCAACCCCCAGTACGGGATCGGCTTTCGAGAGACGTGAGAAAGAGAACTGTGAAGCTTTGACACCAATGTGCTCCAGGTCGAAAATGGATTTATGTGGTTTATCTACCTTTTGTCCCATCATAACCCGGGTAGCCAATTCGATTAGATTTGTTTTGAGCACTTTAGATACAAAAGGCATGCTTCGTGATGCACGCAGGTTGCATTCGATGACCTTGATATCGTTGTCTTTTGCGAGGAATTGGATGTTAAAAGGCCCGGAGATATTGAGTTCCCAGGCAATTTGACGGGTAATTTTCTTGATACGACGAACTGTTTCGAAATAGAGTTTTTGTGGTGGGAAAACCATGGTAGCATCTCCAGAATGGACGCCAGCAAATTCAACGTGTTCACTCATGGCATAGGCCAACACTTCACCTTTTGATGCGACTGCATCGATTTCAATTTCCTTGGCTTGTTCGATGAAGTCGCTCACCACAACCGGATGTTGTTTTGAAACATTAGCTGCCAGCGTAAGATAGTCTTCGAGTTCATCACGGTTGGAGACCACATTCATAGCGGCGCCGGATAACACGTACGATGGCCTGATCAATACTGGAAAGCCCACACGATCAACAAAGCCATGAATTTCTTCCATGCTGGTCAGCTCTTTCCATTCGGGCTGGTCAACGTCTAACTGATCAAGCATGGTTGAGAATTTGTGCCGGTCTTCTGCCCGGTCAATTGACACGGGAGATGTGCCAAGTACATGAATAGCTTGTTGATGAAGTCTCAGGGCCAGATTATTTGGAATCTGTCCCCCGGTTGAAACTATGACTCCTTGAGGTGACTCCAGCTCAAGAATATCCATAACCCGTTCAAAGCTGAGTTCATCGAAGTACAGACGATCACTAGTGTCATAGTCTGTTGAAACAGTTTCAGGGTTGTAATTAATCATGATCCCTCTGAGTTTCTGCTGCCGGATGGTTTGAAGGGCATTGACACTGCACCAGTCAAATTCAACAGAACTTCCAATTCGGTAAGCTCCAGAGCCCAATACGACTACCGATTGATTGTCATGAATAAACTCTATGTCGTGCTCTTGTCCGGAGTAAGTGAGGTAGAGGTAATTGGTTTGTGCTGGGTATTCAGCGGCCAGGGTATCTATCTGCTTGACCCAGGGAAGAACACCTAGTTTCTTGCGGTGATTGCGTACTTTAATGAGGTCTTTCTCAATGGCCGATGAACTGCTCTTCATCACAAAACGAGCCAGTTGAAAATCGGAGAAGCCCATTTTTTTTGCCTCAACCAGCTGATCGGTTGACAGTGATTCTAACGACTCATGACTTTCTAATTCTTCCCGGAGGTCTTGAATGTTTTTGAGTTTGACCAGAAACCATTTATCAATTCCTGTGAGCTGATGGATTTTGTCAACTGAGCAGCCCTTTTCCATGGCCTGTGCTATGACAAAGATCCTTAGGTCGGTTGGCTGTTTGAGTTCTTCTTCAATATTCTCGAAATCTAATCCTCGATTTCCTACAAATCCGTGCATGCCTTGTCCGATCATTCTGAGGCCTTTTTGAATGACTTCTTCAAAGGTTCGGCCGATCGACATCACTTCTCCCACACTTTTCATTGATGAACCGATCTGGTGCGAAACCCCTTCAAATTTGTCAAGATCCCAACGGGGAATTTTACAGACGATGTAATCGAGCGCCGGCTCAAAGCACGCCGTGGTTGTTTTAGTGACGGCATTTTTGAGCTCATGTAATCCATAGCCCAGACCTAACTTTGCTGCCACGAAAGCCAGGGGGTAGCCTGTCGCTTTAGATGCCAGGGCAGATGACCGGCTCAGGCGTGCATTGACCTCAATAACCCGGTAGTCTTCTGATTCGGGATCCAGGGCATATTGAACATTGCATTCGCCCACTATACCGATATGGCGGATAATGCGTATACTCAATTCCCTCAGTTTGTGGTACTCGGCATTCGTCAGGGTTTGAGAAGGTGCCACCACAATGCTTTCGCCAGTATGTATACCCAATGGATCGAAGTTTTCCATGTTACACACGGTGATGCAATTATCGTATTTGTCTCTGACCACCTCATATTCAACTTCTTTCCATCCCTTCAGGGACTTTTCTACCAATATTTGGGGTGACATGGAAAGTGCTTTGTTGGCTAACTTTTCCAGCTCGTCTTCATTGTCACAAAACCCAGAGCCCTGTCCTCCAAGACTGTAGGCTGAGCGAATAATAACCGGATAACCCAGGTCTTCACAGGCCTTTTTTGCATCTTCCAGTGTATTGACAGCATGACTCTGGATTGTCTTGACTGTAATTTCATCCAATTTCTGAACGAAAATATCGCGGTCTTCGGTATCAATAATGGCTTGAACCGGAGTACCCAGTACGCGCACCTTATTTTGTTTTAGAACCCCTGTCTTAAATAGCTCAACTCCACAATTCAATGCGGTCTGACCGCCAAAAGACAACAGGATACCGTCGGGTTTTTCTTTCTTAATGACTTTGGTAACGAAATAGGGTGTTACCGGAAGAAAGTAAATGCGATCGGCAATACCTTCAGATGTTTGTACAGTGGCAATATTGGGATTAACCAGAATGGTTTCGATGCCTTCTTCCTGGAGAGCTTTGAGGGCCTGAGACCCGGAATAGTCAAATTCACCTGCTTCACCTATTTTCAGGGCGCCTGAACCCAGCACAAGAACTTTTTTTATGTTGCTTTCCATAATTGTTTTTCTTTGGATTACGGTTTGGATCACTCCCCCTTGCTTTTTTCAATCAGATCAATAAAATCATCAAAAAGAAACTCTGTATCAGTGGGTCCTGAACTCGCTTCGGGGTGAAACTGTGAGCTGAAGAAGGGTTTTGACTTATGTCTGATCCCTTCGTTAGTGTTGTCGTTCAAGTTTCTGAACAAGGGTTCCCAGTCATCCGGTAGGTCATTGTCATTCAGGGCAAAACCGTGATTTTGAGATGTGATATAGGCTTTGTTTGTGCCCATTTGCAGAACGGGCTGATTGTGGCTGCGATGTCCGTATTTTAATTTGAATGTACTGCTCCCAGCCGCCAGTCCTAATAGCTGATTTCCTAGACAGATACCGAATATTGGTTTGTCTTCATCAAGAGATTTAGTTAGGTGTTCAACCGTTTTTTTACACATGGTAGGGTCTCCAGGACCGTTAGAGACAAAAAGACCGTCATAAGCTATCTGACTATAATCATAATCCCATGGAACCCGAATGACGGTTGTATCGCGTTTCAGCAGGCAGCGAATGATATTATTCTTTACACCGCAATCGACCAGAATTATTTTATGTTTTCCTTTGCCATATTCTTCTACTTGTTTAAAGCTCACCCTATTAACCAGGTTGTCGTTGTTGGGATCATAAAAGGGAATGTCGTCATCATTTATTACTATTTTACCCAGCATTGATCCCTTTTCTCGCAGGTGCTTGGTCAGTGCGCGCGTGTCAACTCCATAAATACCGGGGATTCCTGACTCATCAAGCCAACTGGCCAGGCTCTGGTCTGCATTCCAATGGCTAAACTTGAAAGAATAATCGGAGATCACTAATCCGCTAATGTGAATCTCATCTGATTCGAAGAACTTCAATAGTTCAAACTCTTTTTGTTTACCTGGAACCCCATAATTTCCGATCAAGGGATAGGTGAGCACCAGGATCTGCCCCTTATAAGACGGATCAGTGATGCTTTCAGGGTAACCGGCCATGGCGGTGTTGAAGACGACCTCTCCAGCCACTGATGATTCATGTCCGAAAGACCAGGCCTCATAGGTGGTACCGTCTTCTAAAATTAGTTTAACCGGAATGGATTTCTTGCTGTTGTTCATTGACTTAGATATCATTTGAATAGTAAGCTTTCACTTTTGACCGGAGATTGTAAGCTGAGCTCATAACCTCGCCATATGCCCCTGCAGAGCGGATTGCGATCAGGTCACCACGTTGGGTCAGTGGTAACTCTATCGCTTTACCGAAACAATCGGATGATTCGCAGATAGGACCAACCACATCATATAATTGAGAAGTGCCATTGGCATGGAGATTCTCAATCTTATGAACTGATTGATACAATGCTGGCCGGATCAATTCAGTCATTCCGGCATCCAAAATGGCAAAATTGGTTTTTACCCCCTTTTTTACATAGAGCACCTTTGAAATGAGTGTACCCGCCTGGGCAACTATTGCTCTTCCTAGTTCGAAATGAACGTGTTGTTTAGGTCTGAGGTTAAGATTGTTTGCGAAAATTGAAAAGAATTCTTTGTAGTCAGGCTGTTCATTTGGTTGCTGGTAGTTTATACCCAGGCCACCTCCCAGATTGATGTGATCGGGAATAATTCGCTGATCCCAAAACCATTGTTGGATTTCGTTTACCCGGATGCACAAACCCTTGAACACGGCCATGTCAGTTATCTGGGAGCCGATGTGGAAATGTAATCCCTTTAATACAAGACTTCTAGAGTTGTTTATATAATCTACTACTTCAGAAAATTCCCATGGATTTATACCGAACTTATTCTCCTCAATACCTGTGGTAATGTAATGGTGCGTTTTGGCATCTACATTGGGATTGATCCGAATAGCTATGTTAGCGATTGTATTCTTCTTTTGTGCCAGGGCATTAATGACAGCTAATTCACTCAGAGACTCCACATTAAATGAAAAGATCTCATGATCCAGGCCAATATTAATTTCCTGGTCTGATTTTCCTACTCCGGCAAATGCGATCGTAGACGGATTAAAACCGGTCTCAATGGCTTTACGTATTTCATTACCACTCACACAATCGGCTCCGAAGCCAGCATTTCGAATGCGGGCCAGGATTGGGGTGTTGGCATTGGCTTTCAGCGCGTAATGCATGTGAAAACCATGTCGATTCACCTGTTTTTTTATCTGGTCTATATTGTCTGCAAGCAAATCCAGATCATAGTAATAAAAGGGTGTTTGCCACTCTTGAAATTGATCTATTGGGAATTGCTTATTCATTGGTTTCAAAAAGGTTTTCAGTTAATGCATTGAGTGCTGTTTTCTTGTCACTGGAATTGATCAACAAACTAATGTTGTTGTTGCTTGATCCGTATGAGATCATTCTAATGGGGATCTGTTGCAGGGCGTCAAGTACCTTTCGTGCCATCCCTTTGCCTTCGGCAATCAGATCACCAACTACACAAACAATTGATTGATCTGGATTGATGGTTACCGTACCGTATTGTTCGAGATCCTTCAAAATGTCAGGAAGATATTTATCATCATCAATGGTTACCGATACGGATACTTCAGAGGTAGTGATCATGTCGATTGGTGTACGGTGGCTTTCAAATATTTCAAAAACCTTTCTCAGAAAGCCATAAGCCAGAAGCATCCTGCCTGACTTTATCTTGATAGCGGTAATGCCGTCCTTGGCTGCGACAGCTTTGATCCGGCCCTTGCCTTCAGTATGCCCTGTTATCAGGGTGCCGGGTGAAGTAGGATCCATGGTGTTTTTTAACCTTACCGGGATATTATTGATTTGGGCAGGTTTGACACTGGTTGGATGTAGAATTTTTGCTCCAAAATAGGCCAACTCGGCTGCTTCATCAAAACTGAGTTGATCGATTCGCTTCGTGCTGCTTACAAATCTGGGATCGTTGTTGTGAAAGCCATCAATATCAGTCCAAATTTGAATCTCATCAGCTAAAATAGCTTCGGCGATCAATGAGGCTGTGTAATCAGATCCGCCTCTTTTTAAGTTATCGACCTCACCAAATGCATCACGACAAATAAAACCCTGAGTAATAAATAACCTGGCTGTGGGATGTTTTGCTAATTCACGTTCCAGGTTTTCGCGGATATAGAGTGCATCCGGTTCCTGGTCTTTATCGATTCGCATAAATTTCAAGGCTGGAAGCAATACTGATTCAACGCCCTGCTCTTCAAGATGATAGTGCATGAGGGCTGTGCTTATCAATTCTCCTTGGGCGAGTACAGCCTTTTCTTCAAAGCGCGTAAATAGATCTAGGTTAAAGGAGGCCAGATAATCTATATGTGTTTTAATCACTTCAGCACCTTTGACTTTGCCTTCAGAACTTTTGAATAGGTTTTCGATGGTTTGTTCATACTGAGCCCTCAAGGTGTTGAGCAAATCAGTCGCATCATCAGCTTGGTTTTGAAACAGCAACTGGGCATAGGCAACCAGTTGATTGGTAGTACCTGCCATGGCCGACAAAACCACGATCTTTCTTTCTCCACCGGAGATTAATTTCCCAACTGATTTGATTTGGGCTGCTGATCCCACCGATGTGCCGCCAAACTTTAGTACTTGCATTTTGCAGTCAGCATTATTCCGGCCATTGTAGTGGTCGGTTGATTCATATTCTATTTAATGGGAATTCTTCCCGGGAGAAATCATATTACCGGGGTTCAAATATACACATAAGCAGTCTGAAGCCGGCAATCATTGTGTAAAAAAAGTTACTTTTGTTTGTTATTTACACGGTTTTACGATGTTTAAGAAGCTACTTCCTTTCCTAATAATTGTTGTATTTCTGGTACCTACTGGCTTGTTCTGGTACTTGTTTAAAGATAAGACCATTCCGGATAACCGCATCGATGCCATCGAAGCAGTTCCGATTGATGCGATTATGGTGATGGAAACTCCGTCAGCATCAAATCTGATTCAATTATTTAACAGCCAAACTCAGATCCAGGAAGACCTCGCTTTGATCACCTCTTTACAGCCCTTCCTGAGTGTGGTTGAGCAGATTGATAGCCTAATCATCAAAGATAAGGTATGGGCTGACAGACTGACTATGATTCCTGCAGTTTGGTCTTTGCACAAAACTGGTGATCACCAGTATCAGTTTGTTCTGGTTCTGCAAACTAATAACCGACTGGCTCCGAAAAATATCCTGGATCTGGTACAAACGGTTACGGGCCAGGCTGGCAATGCCATAGAAAGGCAATATAACCGGTCTAAAATTGTTGAAGTTAATTATCCAGATGGGGCTATTAATCAATTGAGCATGACACTGGTAAAGAAATACCTGGTATGCAGCTCATCTCCTATCCTGGTTGAGGAAGTTATCCGGCAGGTGAAAGATGGTAATAACCTGAATCAACTGGCCGGATTTGGAATGGCTGGTGCCGTGGCCGGCCAAACAGCAGATGCCAACATGTACTTCAACCTTACCCGCTTTCCTGAGTTCATCAGTGAAGTGATGCACCCAGCTATAGCTAGTTCTATTGAAGCTTTTAGTCGTTATGGTTCCTGGCTTGAGCTGGATCTTAGCTTCAGAGAGGATCTGCTCATGGCAACCGGATTTGGTTTTTCAGGTGATACACTGGCCTGGTTAGATGTTTTTCATGGACAGACACCGCAAAAATCAGAGCTTGATCAGGTTCTACCGGCGCATGTTTTGGGATTTCTGTCGTATGGTATCGAAAAACCCTCCACTTTCTTGCCTGATCTGGATGGGATGTATAAGGGTAGCGCTGTCGAAAACAGCCGTATTAATCAGTATAGTCAAATTACCCGATCACTCGGTGCTGATTTGAGAACCACATTTGCAGATATAATTCAGCAAGAGGTTGCCCTCGCCTGGCTACCCGGTAGCAATGATGAAGTGTATTCAGTGATGGTGCTTGGAACCCCAAGCAGAAATTTAGCCTCACAACGTTTAAGTGAATGGGTACAATCCAAGGCCAGATCAGAAAATAAGCGGATACAGGATTACCGCAGAACCTATTCGTTTGATAATACAAACAGACACTATATTTATCGCATGCCAGTTGAGGGCATTCCTGAAGCCTTATTTGGCAAACTCTTTGCCGGACTGAAAGGGAAGTATTATGGATTTGCCGGGAATAATCTGATTTTGGCTGATAATTACAAAGCTATTCAGGATGTGATTTATTTCAATGCACTTAAAAAGACTTTGAATACGGATCTGGATTATCAAGGAGTTATTAATCAAATCGGAACGCGTAGTAATTTTCTGTTCTATCTGAATCCTGGTAAATCTCAATCCTTTTTAAAAGAGCGACTCAATCAGAATTGGGCAAAAAATGTAGATACCAATACTGAGTTTTTCAAGCGGATAGGTGGTCTGTCTATGCAGGTTCAAGCCAGAAATGAGAATTTCTATCACACCGCTTTTATGAAATTCTCCGAGTCTCAAACTTCTCATCCACAAACTGTTTGGGATAGCCGTCTGGATACCACACTGAATTTCAAACCTGTGTTAACCACTAATCACAACACCAAGGCGAAGGAAATTATTGTTCAGGATGAGGCTCATAACCTCTACTTAATCAATGCGATGGGTACCAGTTTGTGGAAAGTGCGTCTAAATGAGGCTATTAATTCGGGTGTCTACCAGGTTGATTTCTATAAGAACGGCAAACTTCAGCTCCTGTTCTCCACGAAGAATGCCCTGCACCTGATTGATCGCAATGGTAATTATGTTGACAAGTATCCAATCCGACTCAGAGCTCCTGCCAGCAATGGAATGGCCTTGTTTGATTATGAAAAGAACAGAGACTACCGGATTTTTATTGCAGGGGAAGATAAACAGGTTTATGCCTATGATAAAACAGGGAAGATCGTCGAGGGCTGGTCTTTCTCTGGAACCGAGGGAACTGTTAATCAACCCATCCAGCATTACCGGATTGGAACAAAAGATTATATAGTTTTTGCCGACCAAATGCGGGTGTACATTCTTGATCGCCGAGGCAATACACGGGTGAATCCGGATCAGCAATTTGCTGGATCCAGAAATAACCCACTAGTTTTGGATGGTCAATCACCGAAAGGGGCTCGATTGGTTACTACTGATGTAAATGGCAAAATTTGGTCTGTTTATTTCAATGGAGATGTTGAATCCATAGAACTTGACAAATTCGGACCCGATCACTATTTCAAGCTCGAGGATCTTAATCTTGATGGAAGAAAAGATTACATTTTTGCTGACGGGAAAAAATTAGGTGTTTATCAATCTGATGAGAAGACAATCTTCGAGAAAACACTAAAAGGAAACATCAGTCATGCGCCTTCGATTTATCGGTTTCCCGGAAATACTAAAGAGATTGGGATTGTTTGCCGTGAGCTAGAGGAAATTCATCTCTTCTTGCCGGATGGTGCTTTGCATGAAGGATTTCCGCTGCGTGGCCGAACCCAATTTACCATTGGCTACCTGAATCGCTCAAGTCGTCAGTTTAATCTCCTGGTGGGAGGGGATAATTTGTTTCTATACAATTACAGTGTGAAGTAGATGCTTATGATCAGATATTTCGCCATCATATTGCTGGTGTTCATTTTGGCCCGTCTGCTGAGGAGATTCCTTTTCCCACGGCAGTCAAATCGAGGTACTAACTCAAAGCCACCACCCGATCCACCTAAACAAAGTTCTCGTAAGATTGTACCAAAAGAAGAAGGCGAATACGTGGAGTACGAGGATGTTTGATAAATATATAATCAGTTTTTTTACCGAATTCTATTTCTTGTTTAGCGAAATGGCTCCATTTCTGTTGCTCGGGTTTTTATTCGCCGGATTGCTTCACGCCTATATTCCCCAGAAAAAACTGGCTCGCTTCCTGGGCAAACCCACTTTCAGATCAGCCACCAATGCTTCTCTTCTTGGGGTTCCATTGCCCTTATGTTCCTGCGGGGTGATTCCGGCTGGTGTATCACTTTATAAAAATGGAGCCAGTAAAGGGGCCTCTACTTCATTCCTGATTTCAACACCCCAAACTGGCATTGATTCGATTATGGCTACCTATTCATTATTGGGATTACCTTATGCCATCCTTCGTCCCCTGGTCGCCTTCATTACCGGAATAATCGGTGGTCAGCTTAATCACAAATTGGTTAAAGTTCAACACAACAATAACAACAACAATAACAACAACGATAAACATAATAACAACAATAGCAACAATAACAACAACCATCCCAATTCTTCCCCAAGGATACTCAGGGCATTACGTTATGGCTTCGGAGAATTGGTTGAGGATATTCTAAAATGGTTGACAATTGGTCTGCTTGTTGCCGCCTTATTAAGTGTTTTGATACCTGAGAGCTTCTTTTCAACCTACCTGGGTAATGGATTCCTCGAGATTTTGGTCGTGCTGATTGCATCGACCCCGATGTACATTTGCGCAACAGGTTCTATACCCATGGCAGCCGTACTATTGGCAAAAGGTTTATCACCAGGAGCTGCGCTGGTATTGTTGATGGCAGGACCGGCTACAAACGTAGCTACCATGACTGTTGTTGGTCGTGTTTTCGGACGGCAAACTTTGATTATATACTTACTATCAATAATTGGAGGGGCCATTGGTTTTGGACTTTTTATCAATAATTTCCTACCGGATATCTGGTTTTCCAAAGCCTTGAACACGGTCCATCACCATGAATTCTTGCCTGGGTGGTTATCAATTGCTTCTTCCATCGTGTTATTTGTGATCATGATCTATGCAGCCTACACCAGATGGATAAAGCAAAAAAAAAATGAAACAATGCAAAAACAAGAAGGAAGCATGAATGATGTATTGGAATTACATGTAAGTGGCATGACATGCAGCCATTGCAAATCAGCAGTTGAACGAGGTGTAAGTGCTATTGATGGGGTTGAGGAGGTAATCGTTGATTTAGACTCAGGAGAAACCCGCATACTGGGGAAGGTTGATCGTGCTTTGGTCGTTAATACTGTTAATGGCCTGGGATACCAGGTCAAGGAGTAGGC